>SFFP01000194.1 GCA_004556875.1 Ruminococcus flavefaciens | reverse complement strand
TATTCATGAGAAGAACCGTGTGATTTTTCAGGCTGCAAAACAGTACCTTGAGCAAAATGCAAATCCTCAGAAATGTCAGCGTTACCTTGCTAAACGGGACATTCATTCTTTAGAGGATGCCTTTGAAGTTGCTGTGCGTTCAATTAACGATCAGACAATGTTAGGCGGCGTTATTGGTTATGGTGACGGAAAAGAGGGGAGCAAGGGGCAGATTATCAAGCGCTGTCTGTTTGATCTTGATTATAAGAAAGTCTATGAGGCTTACGGCGATGGAAAAACGGACAAACGATATGAGAAGCTCTATCGTTGTTTTCGGGAAGCAATCGAATCGAACGGTGAGGATAGCGAAAATAATTCATGGAATAAATATGCTAAAAATGTCTGCGCAATCGCTGCTTATATTTCAAGGTTTGATTCAGTGGATGATATGCTCAAGTATTTCAATCAAGCTAAGAATGCTGACGAGCGCATTGCACTGGCAGACGAAATTGCCAAAGAAATACCGCAGTGGGGCTTCAAAATGGCTTGCAATTGGTTGAAGGATATCGGTATAAGCGGTTTCGCAAAGCCGGATAATGTCCTTTCATACATTTTTACCAATCTGGGACTTGCAGTAAAGGACGACAAACTGAT
This sequence comes from Ruminococcus flavefaciens, assembly GCA_004556875.1. Lineage (GTDB taxonomy): Bacteria > Bacillota > Clostridia > Oscillospirales > Ruminococcaceae > Ruminococcus > Ruminococcus flavefaciens_S. The sequence goes on along the minus strand of SFFP01000194.1, from coordinate 3,378 downwards.
TTTTAAGGCAATCAATCAAATGGCTGAGGATAATCACACGCCGACTTTTACTGTTGATATGGTTTTCTGGCTTATTGGAAACAGTACAGCGTCAGTAATTAAGGATATAGAAAGAAAGAATGGAAAAAACAAGGAAGATTTTGTAAATACCGTATTAAGTATGATAAATGATAATTAAAACAACAGGAGAAAAAATGCGCAACATTGATAAATTCCGTGGCTGTCTTATAGGTGGGGCAGCCGGCGATGCTCTGGGATATGCAGTGGAATTCAAACGTGAAGATGAGATCTTCTCCGAGTATGGCAAAGATGGCATCACCGAGTACGATTTGATATTGGACGATGATGTCTCCGAGATATCGGATGATACACAGATGACGCTGTTTACGGCGGAGGGTATGCTGCTTGCCGGAAACAGCACCGACAATACTGGTTACATAAGCAGCATCAGGAAGATGTATCAGTGTTGGTATCAGACGCAGAGTGAAAAGTATCCTGCGCAGGGTACCAATCATTGCTCTCAACTGATGCGTGTGCCGGAATTGTTCCATAGAAGATGTCCCGGAACGACCTGCATGACCGCAATTAAGGCAGGTACAAACGGCACAGTCGAAGTTCCTATCAACGACAGCAAAGGCTGCGGCGGAGTCATGCGTGTTGCACCAATTGGGCTGTATTTCACCGAAACTGATATTTCATACGAATACTCCGATATGCTTGCAGCAGAAGCATCAGCACTGACGCACGGTCACGATCTTGGCTTTATTCCTGCCGCTGCATTGGTGCATATCATCAGAGCAGTAACAGAAAGCGATATACCGCTCAAAGCTGCCATAAACGATTCTATCGCAGCGATGGAAAAGCTGTTCCCAAAAGCAAAGCATATATCCGAATTTACTGCTATCATGCAGAAAGCTGTTCAGCTTGCGGAAACAGAACAGAACGACCTTTCAGCTATACATCAGCTCGGTGAAGGCTGGGTAGCCGAGGAAACGCTTGCAATCGCTGTTTACTGTGCTTTTAGGTACGAGAACGATTTTGATATGGCTCTGAGAACTGCTGTGAATCATAATGGCGACAGTGATTCCACCGGAGCAGTCTGTGGAAATATCCTCGGAGCATATATAGGCTACAATGCTATCCCGCAGAAATACAAGGAGCGTCTGGAGCTGCACGATCTGCTTGTTAAAGTAGCTGATCATCTGTGTGATAAAAGCTGATAAACCACCAATACCATATGTGTGCTCTGCAAAGAACGGAGGTTTGCTATGCGAGTATATGATCATTTCCCAAATCCTGATTGCAAGGGCTATAAGATCCTCAATATCCACGGCTATCATGGCAGTCCGAAAAACAGTGTTTACACAGCACTGCATGAGATCGGATGTGAAAACATCATTTCACCATCTATTGATTATGACAGCGAGGAGCCGAGCAACATTATTGGTACGCTCAATATGCTCCGTGTGCAGTACAAAGCGGATATGATCATTGGCACAAGTCTGGGGGGATTCTATGCGGCTGTGCTGTCTGCACGTCATGACCTGCCGGTAATGCTTGTCAATCCGTGCCTGACACCATTTCTTCTGGATATACTGTCTGATTTTAAAACTCGTCCGCTTGTGAAGCTTTTTGGTGAACTGGCAAAGATAGACTCTTCTAACGTGAGCTGCATTGTCGGAGATGATGATGAGGTACTCGGCAATCACGCATTTGCAGAGAAGTTGCTTGGCAATTCACGCTTTCGAAGAATAGAGGGTGGAAAGCATTCGGGCGCTACACTTCCACTAAAAGCATATTTCTCAGAAATGCTCGATTATTACACGAATACGCTTCCATTTAGAGATGACGCTCCGAGCATCTCGCCTGATATATTATAAGAGTATAGCGGTTATGGCACAGGTCATCCTGTTAACACGTTAAAGAACAACTGATCGGAGGTCGAACTATGTCCGATAACAAAAATGGCAGCAAATACACATTCGACAGCTTTGCAGTTACCGATGCAAACCGCACAGCATTTGAGAAAGCAAATCAGTTTGCCGAAAATATGGATTCCAAGTCACTTGCAATATTCGACGGCACGGCAACAGGCAAGACACATCTGCTCTAAATAGTATTAAAGTGTCATGTAACAGAATGGAGATATGAATATGAAAAAAGCAAGAATTCTCGTTGTATCTGCCAGAAATGCACTTCGTTATGTTATGAGGCATTTCTGTGAACCTGGTGTAACTGAATATGCTGAAGAAACTGATACATACGCCGCTATCTCAATTCAAGATACCTATGGTGGTGGCTTAGGTTTTGAACTCAAGAAAAACAAATACTGCAAGGATGTGCTGACTCTTTACTTTGACGATATAGAAGAAACTGAACACGGACTGAAACTTATCTCTTTTCCACAGGCTATCGCTATTGTTAAATTCATAAAAGCTCATGCCGAAGATGTGGATACGCTTCTTATACACTGCTTTGCTGGCGTTTCACGTTCTCGTGCAGTCGGAGCGTTTGCTCGAGAGGTGCTTGATATACCTCCAAATGATGAAGGCGACTTTAATGAGTATGTATATACGATTCTTCATCGAGCATGGAAGGGATTATAAAGCGAGAGGTGTAAACATGAAAGAACTGTTTTTGTATATAAAAGCATTGGCGTTTAAGCCGATATTGTTGATAATTGAGAAAACGGAGGGCGAAGTATGCAGTCAAATAAGGTAGGCAGCCAATACACATTCGACAACTTTGAAGTTTCTAATTCAAACCGCACGGCCTTTGAGAAAGCCAAACAGTTCGCAGAGAATACTGATTCAAAGCCGATGGCGATATTTGGCGGAACGGCATCAGGCAAGACACATCTGCTCTATGCTGCAAAGAATGCGATTGAACAGAATTCGCCTGAGCTTCATGTGATTTTCACAACAACGGCTGATATGGTATCCACTCTTACAAGTATTATCAGCAATGGCGGTACAGCAGAGCAGTTCCGTGAGAAGTATATGCAGGCTGATGTCCTTTTAGTTGACGATATTCAGAAGCTTGCAGGCAAGGAGGCGATTCAGAACGAGTTAATATTGATTTTCAATTCGTTCTATGAGTCAGGAAAGCGTTTTATGATGACTTCTTCTCAGAAGGAAGCAGGATACGGAATTCAGGACTTCCCGTCCATACTCGAAGCCGCAAAGAAGGCGGGCAGCGAATGGCTTGTTGTCGAGCAGGACAGAACGTGCCTCGGCTGGGATTCCCTTCACTGCATCAAAAAGGCTGTTGATTATCTCAAAACAATAAACAAATAACGGAGCGGTTTTTATGAAGCGCTCTGAAATAAACGGAATTCTCAAAGAAAACATCGAGTTTATCAAATCGCAGAACTTCAGT
>SFFP01000193.1 GCA_004556875.1 Ruminococcus flavefaciens | reverse complement strand
ATAACATGAGTGACATCATTTAAGCTGACATTTATCCTTTTACTGTATTTGCCGACAAACTTTCCGGCAGTAGGGATAAAGACATGATAATCCTCAATAAGTGTATCTGAGCTGTTGTTGAAGTGAAACCAAAGCTTTTCGATAAGGTCGTGATAGGTTCCGCTTTCTTCGATGAGGTATGAAAAAATACCTCTTCTGACCAGTGCTTTGTATTTGTTATTGCTGCCGTCGACAATAATGACAGAATCCATTTCTTTTCCGACAATAGCTGATACTTGTTCTAAAGTACAGTCCTCAAAATTAGTAATACTCACAAAGAGTCCCCCTATGATAATTTATGAATTGAGCATTTATAGCTCCATAAAAAAGAATTTGATCTTATCCCGTGACCATATATATGGTTCATATAGTGTCATATTTATATAATACCATATTTTGGCGATAAAATCGAGAATTTTTTTTGATTTGAACGGAATAATTGAATTATTTGTATATATGTACAATCAGAAGGTGCTTTTGATGTGCAAAACGACTAATAATATTGCGCTTTGATAAGAAAAACGGTTCAGATATATTTGTATCTTCATATCTGAACCGTTTTTTGCAGTTTTAATTATGTATGTTATTTTTGAGCTTTTCCGAAAGAATATTTTTTACAGTATTTTTCGGATCTTTTACAAAAAGATATATGAGCCATACTATAAGGGTAAGTACAGTGACGGATAAGCCGAGAAAAGCGTCATTGAGCATATCCTTAGCTGATGGTGTAAAGTATTCTGCACCCATTTCGATATATTCAGCCACTGCATCAACAAGCCACATAAGCGAAGCTCCCCAGAACATATAGAGCAGTACGCCGGTTTTCAGTTCTCGTGCCTTAGGACTTGTATACCATATGACCGATGTGACAACAGCGGCGATGAGAGTTATAAGAAGTGTCATGACTCTGCACCTGCTTTCTCACGCGGCGAAAGATGTGATGATGACAGCTTGTTTGTAACAAGGACCATTCCCGCCCATACAGCTGTTACCAGCAAAGCCATCGAAGTTCCCGATGTTGCCATTTCATGAAGCATAGCAGCCGTTTCAGACGGGTCAGAGGCAGCGGTAAGGAATGGGAAGAAAGGTGTTATCTCTCCGTGCCAGAGATGCTCAAAGGCGAGAAGTCCTGAGCCGCCCCACAGCATACCGTTTAGCCAGTTGAGTCTGTCTGTGAATTTGCTGATCTTTTCGTTTTTTATTTCATTTTTGCCGATGATTTTCTGCGCAGCTGTTGTTACAACAGCTTCTGTTGCAGGTATAATAAAACAAGCCATAATTTTTTCCTCCTGATCATTTATCCCAGCCGAGAGCTTTTCTCTTGGCTTTCATATCAGCGACTATCTTTTCGCCCAGCTTAACAGGATCAGTATCAACATTCATTGATGAGCCCAATGTTTCGAGAGTGCCGTATTTCAAGAACTCTATAACATTTTTAGAACCGTATATCTGAGCTTCAACACAGTGGTAAGAGCTTATGCCATTAAGGCGGAAACCGAGTGCGGCATCTATGCCTTTTTCATTGCCCCATTCGGGTGACGAGAAAGCAAAAGGCATTTCGTATATATTCTTGCCGAGTGCATTTGCTATGCCTGCAAATATACCTGTAGAACGAGTATTGTCGATACATTCACCAACGTGCCATACAGGCGGAAGATCGGGTTCAAGGAATTCCCTCAGTGTATCGCCTGCCTTTTCCTTTCCCGAAACTGCGCAGTATCCGAGCTTCATAAGCGGGAACGAAGCACAGCCGTTTGAAAGTATAAGAACGTTATTTTTCAAAAGGATATCTGCCACATCTACTATACATTTTTCATAGAGCACCTTAGGATTGTTGCAGCCGACCATGTTGACTACGCCGAGAATCCTGCCGTCCTTGATAGCCTCTGCAATAGGCTTAAAGCTGCCGAAACGCCTGCATAGATACTCAACCGAGAAGCCGACTTCTGCTTCTACCTCATAAGGCGGAATGTAAACAGGTATGCCCTTTCTTGCTTCAAAGCTTTCTATAGCTCTGCGGACTATCTTCTCTGCAAGTTCTTTTGTCTCACCAATATTAGCGTGATGATGATCGTATTCATATCTCTCTGCACCCGGAAGTCTTGCTGATTCGCTTGTGGTGACCACTGTAGTCTTGAAACAGTGTGCTACGTCCATTATAGAAGGGAAAACGTCCTGTACATCGGCTACCCACAGGTCAAGAGCACCTGTACCAAGTACCAGTTCAGCAGAAACTGCATTTGAAAGCGGTATAACACCTGCATATCTGTACATTGCCGAGAGTCCCGAACAGCATATTCCGTAAAATCTGATGCCCTTTGCGCCCTTTGATTTTGCAAGCTCTATAAGGTCTTCACGCTTTCCTGCTTCAACTATCTGACTGACGAGCAGGGGCAGATGACCGTGAACCGCGATGTTGACATAGCCTTTTTCAAGAGCACCTATATTCACCTTTGAGGTAACTCTGTCGCCTACGTCGAAAAGGCTGTCTGTAGCGATGGAAGCGCCCACAACGCCTGAAAAAGTAAATGCCAGTCCGCAGCGCAGGAACTGCTGCATTACTGATCTCCAGTCGCCGTCAGTAGCACAGCCTGATTTGTGATAAGCTTCAAAGACTTCATGATAAGCGCTGACGGGAAGTATATCAAGCTCCTTCCAAACTTTCTGACGCTCAGTAAGGGCGCAGGCAGAAATAGTCTTGTACTCATTCGGGACAGTGCGTGAAAGGTCATCAAGGAGAGCGTCTGCAAGATCTCTTGCAACATTTTTCAGCTGTCTGTTTTTCTGCTTTATACCGAAAGCTTCGGCGGTTGCACGTATTTTCTGTTCACCGAGGATAGGCACATCAAGCTTCCCCTCAGCCGCCCATTTCAGCGCAAGCATTACCTCTCTTGCGTGCATACTGTGCTGTGCAGCACCTGCGGCGGCGGAGCGGAGAAGATTTCGTGCAACGATAAGGTCAGCATCGGCACCGCATATTCCTTTAGGAGCTTTTGCTGTTATACGGCACGGTCCCATGTTGCATATCTTACAGCATATACCTGCAAGACCAAAGTTGCACTGCGGCTTCTGCTTGTCAAAGCGGTCGAATGCAGTATCTATGCCAAGCTGTTCCATTCTGAGAAGCATCTCTCTTACAGCAGGATCGGGAGTCTGCTCGATAACGTCCTGCTTTGAGGGGAAAGTTTTGCGATATTCCGAAACAGCATTCATGTAGTCTTTTATGAAAGCCTGCGGGTCTTCGCTTTCCTCGTTTCCGTGGCTTGCTTTTAAAATAACAGTAGGAACTCCGTGTTCGTCGAAGCCGATAATATTTCTGTGAGAATGGATATGTGCAGGGGAATTGCTGTGTTCATGCTCATGAACGTGTTCGTGCTTATGACAGTGTGAACTCATAAGATCATCTCCGTTAATTAAATGTAGTATTCGATATAGCTTTCCGATTTGAGGTTGAAAAGCTCAAATATCTTGTCGCGGACGTATAGGAAATCCTCACCTGTTCTGTCGCGGTGAGTGCTGAGGGGGACTTTCACCACGCTCTTTATCCTGCCGGGGTCTGCCATCATAACAACTATCCTGTCAGCAAGGAACACGGCTTCCTCAATATCATGAGTGACGAAGATAACTGTTTTTTTCTCCTCGCGTGAGATCTTCAGGATATCCTCCTGAAGCTTCATACGTGTGATAGCGTCAAGAGCGCCGAAAGGTTCGTCCATAAATATTATATCGGGATCGACTGCAAGACCTCTTGCAATGGATACTCTCTGCTGCTGACCGCCTGAAAGCTGTTTGGGGTGACGCTTTTCAAAGCCTGAAAGTCCGACAAGATCAATGTATTTTTTGGCTATAGTTTCTCTTTCTGATTTGGGAACTTTCTTCGATTCAAGACCAAGCTCAACATTTTTCCGGACAGTCCTCCAGGGGAGCAATCCATAATTCTGAAAGATAGTGATATTATCTATCGACGGAGCGGTAACTTC
>SFFP01000192.1 GCA_004556875.1 Ruminococcus flavefaciens | reverse complement strand
TTTACTTCACAGGAAGCTCTTTAACGAGCTTGAGAAGGAATTTCTGTATTGTCTGAGCGTCATTTGTTGTCATGCCGTCGTTTCCGACAACATCAGCATTCTCTAAGCCCTGAGTCGTGATGTGGGTCTTGTCACTGCCTTTTTCGCCGTATTTATCAGGATTTGCAAGTGCCTGCATTATGATAACTACGTCCGAAAGGTCTACACCGCCGTCACAGTTTGCATCGCCTGCAAGATAATCCTTGCTTGTTGCCTTTGGAGTTGTGGAAACTGTTGTTGTAGAAGCCTTAGTTGTTGTAGATGTGGTCTTGATAGTTGTCTTTGTAGTTGTTGTGGTAGTTACAGCAGGCTCACTTCCTGCGATGCGTCCGTATACGATACCACAGCCAACTGTTGACATATATACCTTGCCAAATTCATTCATATCACCTACAAGGTAGTTACCGTTGCCTGTACCGCCGTAGATATGGTCTGTATTGATGCAGACCCATGTCTTGCCTGCGTCTGTTGAGCGGTAAATTCCCTCAGGGTCGTCCTTATCAGGCTTACCGAAGATAAAGAGCGTATTCACATCGCCCTTCTTCTCAGGAGCGCCGTAACCGATACACTTTGCATATGCAACATTGTCAAGATGTTCAACAGTCTTGCCCTTGTCAGAGATGATATAAACACCGTGATTTGCACCTGCAAGAGCAACTGTTCCCTTCTTGAGATATGCAAGGTCGCCTGTGTTCTCAAACTTCCATGTAAGCTCCCAGTTATATGGGCAGATACGTGTCTCTGTAAATGTAGCGCCGTAGTCTTCACTTACAAAGTAAGAATAATGAGCTTCGTCATATGTAGGTTCTTTCTTTGACATATCAGATGACCAGTATTCGTTATACTGAGCACCTACTGCGTAAACAGTCTTTGCATCTTCAGGGTCAACCAGTGCATAAACGCCCTTTGTAGCCTTTATGCCGTCGCAGGTCTTCCATGTTGCGCCCCAGTCATCTGAGTAGGAAGCCGCACCCTTTGTGCTTGTATTTATAACTCTGTACTTGCCCTTTGAAAGCTCTGTGATAGCGAGCTTACCTCCTGTGCAGGCAGGCTTGAAGGATTTCCATGTCTTGCCGCGGTCAAGAGTGTAAAAGCCGCTTCCGTTGTTATTTGAGTCGCCCTCGGCTGTTCTTGCCCATACATCGGTATTCTGAGGGCAAACCGTAATAGCAGATGTTGAACCCATATTAGGCTTGTACTGCTCAGGTATTCCCTGCTCAGAAGCATGAACAAATCCGTCATAGTCACCGATAGCAGAGAGGTCAAGACCGTCTGCTGTGCTGAAGAAGTCAAGGCTTACGCACTCTTCAATACCGTCAGGCTGGAAGTAGAACTGAATGTCCTTTTCTGCCCATGCGTTGTCGCAGGCAAAAACACCGTTACCTGATGTAAGAAGAATTCTGTCGCCCTCAGGATCTCTCGGGTCGATGAGGATACCGCTTCCCCAGTGACAAGCCTTACCGTATATCCAGTCATAGCCGTTTGTATCAAGTGGGAGCGAGCTGAACTGCTTTACGCCTGTACCTGTTGAATAATCAGTTTTTCCCTGACCCGGAGTTATATCCTCCCATGTCTTGCCGCCGTCAGCCGAACGGAAGAAGTGGTCGCCCCATGCGATAGTACCTTCGTTTTCAGGAGTGCTTGGGTCATCCTGCACCCATTCAGTGCCGCACCACTGATCCGACCACATACCGCAGGTACGTGCAAACATCTTGTTAGGGTCGTTCTTGTCGACCTCTATCATACCGATGGAGTTGTCAGAAACTGAAAGCTTTTCAGCCTTTCCTGATGCGATATTGTACTTATATGCACCGCCTGAAGCGCCTGCAAAAGCAAGACCGCCGATATATGTAAAGAAAAGATTTCCGTTATGGTCACTTGTTATTGAAAGCGGATAATTAGCGTTTGGAAGAGCCTTGACAGCTTCAAATTTATCGTCCTTGACACTTGCCACATGGATATTAGCCTGTCCTGTAACGGAAGTACCTACATAGACCTTGCCGCCCTCGATATAAATACAGCCGATACCGTTCTGCTCGTTATAGAGCTTGCTTGGCTCTGTACCTCTTACCATATGATCAGTCCATGAAGGATATTTAAGCTCACCCGAGAAAAGTCCGAGTGCGTCATAGCCCTCAACAGGCTTCCATGACTTACCGCCGTCTGTTGACTTGATAAGTGCTGACTTGCCGCCTGTAACGTCGCCGCCTGCATAGATTGTATCAGGGTTATCGGGGTCAACTGCGATAGGCTCGATACACTCACGTCCGTCGCCGTTGCCGTGTACCTGTATCTGGTCTGTTACATCAACAGAAGTAAATGTCTTACCGCCGTCAGTAGTCTTGAAGATGACAGTCTTTGCGTCTGAGAAGTAAGCACAGCCGCAGAGGAAATAAGCTGTCATATCATCTGTAGGGTCAATAGCAATACCCTTACAGCTTAGAAGACCTCTGTCGTCCTCGTTGATAAATCCGAAGAGCTGTACCCATCTCTTCTTATTATAATCGTATCTGTACGCACCGCCTACGTCTGTACGGAGATACATCTCCTTCTTTCCTGTAACGATACCTGAAACGAAACCTGCTCCTCCGATCTTGAGAGTGTCCCATTCCATAGTTGATGAAATATCCTTTGATGCTGCTGCATCAGCAGTGCCGCCGAATTCCGATGTGCCTAAAGCGGAAAGGCTTGCTGTGCTTATACATACAGCACAAAGACCCGCCAAAGTCTTTTTAAATGCTTTCATTTGCTTTCTTTCCTTTCTGTTTATAGTAAATATATATTTTTCACGTTTACGTTTTCCGATTTCATTTTATCATTTAAAAATCACGGTGTCAAGGGATTATCGGCGTTATGACACTATCGGATATAATGAGAATACGATTGTACAGAACCCATTTTTTTAACATTTTACTGCAATAAATAATGTATCCTCAATAACTGCCGTATGGCGGCTATTGCGCTGAATTTTGTTCAGGAGGCGCAAATTCTTTTATGTCAAGCTCATTTTGCCCTATCGGACAAAAAAAGTGCGCAGCCCTCGGAGCTGCGCATAAAAAGGTTATAAAACAATGAAGGTAAAACACAACCCCTCATTAAAGATAATATCGTGAAACCCTATCCCGCTTTCTGCGGACAAAAAACCATCAGGATGATCTGCTTTATGAGGTAGAGAAAAGACACCGCAGCCCGCTTCGGCAGGTTATCGACCCTTCCGCAACTGTTTCCCCCCAGTTACTACCAACTGCAGCGTCTGACCCCTACTACCACAATATATGTATATCATATCCCGCTATTATTATATCATAACTTGTTCCACATGGTTCAACAAAAATCGCCGTTTTTATGTAATTTTACAATTTTTTCAAAAATTCGTCATTTCAACGGAATTGCGTTGTTTTCTACCTGCCGCTCTCGTTTATTTTAATGAAAAATACATACAAAAAAACACTGCTCTTTCCTTTACAAACCGTGCATAATGTGTTATAATGCTATTATATGGTAAAAATAGCAATCTGTTGTATTATGCAAAATGACAAGGAGAGCTTCTATGGAATTGATTTCGGAGCTTATCAGCTATAATTTTGTTTCTGTTGCACTTATTCTTGGTATTATCATAATGCTTCTTGAAAACCGCAAGGAGCGCCCTCGCGGTACAGAACATATCGCCATTATTGTCGTACTTCTCATAATCATCGTTGTAAATACCGTATTCAGAGAGCTTTTCTTCAGAAATGTCTATGATGAAAGCCATGACTACAGCCATGACCCTGCTTTTTATTTCATGTATTTGCGATCAGCTATCGAACAGATACTGTTCCCTATGATCGCCTATATCGAGCTTCTGCTCATTACACCGAAAAAAAAGCATCTATTGCTGTTTTTTCCGGAAGCAGTACTTATTGTCACTGAGATAATAAATCTTTTCGGACCTAAGATGCTTTTCTCTTACAACAAGCATCTTGTCTATGATGACAAGATAT
>SFFP01000010.1 GCA_004556875.1 Ruminococcus flavefaciens | reverse complement strand
TAGGCGCAGGCGGCTTCGGAGTACTCATAGGCGGAAGCATGATATGGCGGTTTATAGTCTATAGGGTCATGACAAAAGGCTATAAACAAGAGTATGAAATGCAGAGGATAAGAGCTGTGCAGGAAGCAGAGATGCAGTATTCTCCCGATAATATGCGGGGGAATTATGACGAAAATAACAGGTGATCGCTATGGATGGATATTACAAGAAAGAATTTCGTCTCAGGCAGGAATTATGCGTATATTTAGGATTTCGCAATATTTTCATTATATGTATACTGCTTATGTTTCTTCCAAGTGAAGAGGAGCTGAGATACGAGCTTGAAACACCTGCGCAAGGTCTTATTGTCATAGCGATATGTCTTGCACTGCTTCTTACGGTAGTAGGATGTATCTACAGCAAGCTTTTTTATATCGTTTTGGGAGCTGTTGACCTTGCGATATTTGTATTTCTGTCATTATATATGGATGTTGCAGGCTTTCTGATAGGACTCATCTTCTCACTGCACTTCATCGTGTATCTGCTAAGGACAAAAGCCTATAAGCAGGAGCGTGATAAACAATTCATATACGAGGCAATGAAGGAAGGCGAAAATTACCAAAACGAACATCAGGGTATTATCAATGATGAAGAAGAAAAATAAAAGGCGGACATTAAGTCCGCCTTTGCTTTTACAATTTTATATCTGAGTTGAATAGTTAGGAGCTTCCTTAGTGATATAGATATCATGTGGGTGGCTCTCTTTAAGGCCTGCGCCTGTGATACGGATGAACTTAGCCTTTTCATGAAGTGTAGGAATGTCTACACAGCCGCAGTATCCCATACCCGAACGGATACCGCCCACGAGCTGGAATATAGTATCAGCAACAGGACCCTTGAAAGGTACACGACCTTCAACGCCCTCAGGAACGAGCTTCTTAGCGCCCTCCTGGAAGTATCTGTCCTTAGAGCCGTTTGCCATAGCACCGAGGCTTCCCATACCTCTGTAAACCTTGAACTGACGACCCTGATAGATCTCTGTTTCGCCTGGAGCTTCTGCACAGCCTGCAAGGAGTGAGCCGAGCATTACAACGTTAGCACCAGCGGCAAGAGCCTTGACGATATCGCCTGAATACTTGATACCGCCGTCAGCGATAACAGGGATACCATACTTCTGAGCAACGCAGGCAACATCATAAACAGCAGTTATCTGCGGAACACCGATACCTGCAACTACACGGGTAGTACAGATAGAACCGGGTCCGATACCGACCTTGAGACAGTCAGCACCTGCTGCGATAAGAGCTTCAGCAGCCTCAGCAGTAGCGATATTTCCTGCGATAACAGGTATCTTAGGGAATGCTTCCTTGACCATTTTCAGGCACTTGATGATGTTAGCGCTGTGGCCGTGAGCTGAGTCGAGAACGAGAACGTCAGCCTGAGCGTCGATAAGAGCCTTTGCTCTTTCGAGAACGTTTGCTGTAACGCCGATAGCAGCGCCGCAGAGGAGTCTGCCCTTGCTGTCACGGGCAGAATTAGGATACTGAACTGACTTTTCGATATCCTTGATAGTGATAAGTCCCTTGAGGTAGCCTGCCTCATCAACGAGTGGGAGCTTTTCGATCTTGTGTGCACGGAGAATTTCCTGAGCCTGCTCCAGAGTTGTACCAACAGGAGCTGTGATAAGGTTGTCCTTAGTCATTACTTCTGAGATCTTAGCGTTGAAGTCTGTGAGGAAGCGCATATCTCTGTTAGTGATGATACCAACGAGCTTGCCGTTTCCGTCAACGATCGGAACGCCTGAGATCTTGAATTTGCCCATAAGCTCGTCCGCATCGGCAACGATATGATCCTCGGTAAGAGAGAATGGATTAACGATAACGCCGTTTTCGCTTCTCTTTACCTTGTCTACTTCGTCAGCCTGCTGCTCGATGGACATATTCTTGTGGATGATACCGATACCACCCTCACGAGCGATAGCGATAGCCATACGTGAATCTGTAACGGTGTCCATAGCTGCGGTCATAATAGGAGTATTGAGACGGACGGTTTTTGTGAGCTGTGTACCGATCTGGATCATGTTGGGAGTAACATTTGATTCAGCAGGTATCAGCAGCACATCATCGAAGGTAAGACCTTCCTTCTGAAATTTGCTGTTCATGTCGGTCAGCATAATAAAATTCCTCCTTGCATTGATATTAACTTTAATGATACTATTTTTCGCGGCTTATGTCAATAGTTTGGGCGATTTGCGGTCATAGAAATTTTTTGTTCAAAAAAGGTCGGGTTTTGGCGAAAAAAGCAATTTGTTATATTAAAGTAACTCAGTGTTAAAGCGTTTGCAGTCTCGCATATTCTTTGAGTATTGACGAAGCGTCGATAGAATCCACCTTGCCATCGCCGTTCCAGTCGGCATTTTTTGACTGTTCAGCGGTGAATTTGCCGTTTTTTCCAGATGATACAAGAGCATATTCGGCAAGTATAGCCGAAGCGTCAACGGAGTCTGTTTTGCCGTCGCTGTTTACATCTCCCAATGTGTTTTTACCATTTGAAAAGGCGATATCGTGCTGCGAAGCGTACTTCTCGGCGGCAGATCCTTTTTCGCCCCGTATCTGAAATCCGTAGATACTTTCTGAGGCGTTTGCGCGTGTATCATAGCGCTTTCCAACAGCGTCACTGCCGATGGTTTTCACTGTCGGCGGTATGTAAATGCCGCTGATATCGGCACAGCTGTAAAAGGCATTGTCGCCTATAGAAGTGATATTTTCGGGAATGGTGATATCGCACAGAGATGTGCAGGAATGAAAGCAGTTTTCGGGTATCTCGGGCACTGAACTGCCGATACTTGCACTTTTCAGCGAATTGCAGCTCATAAAGCAGCCTTTTCCAAGCTTTGTTACGGAATCGGGAATAGTAATTTCAGTCATGGAGAGACAGCCTGAAAATGCGTGGTCGTCAATGGTTTTTACGCTGTCGGGCAGAGATACGGAAGTGATGTCAGCCTTTCCGAAGAATGCACCCTTGCGTATGGTTTTTGTCTTTTCATAGACCTTAGCGTCCTTATCGCCTGCATAAAGCAGGAGAGTATCACCGTTTTCGTAGAGACAGCTGTTGATGTTGCTGTATTTCTTGTTGGCATCGCTGACGTTGATATACAGCAGTGACGGGCAGGCGGTAAACGCGTAATCGCCTATCTCGGCAACACTGCTTCCGAGCATTATTGTAGTCAGCTTAGGGCAGGCACTAAAGGCTCTTGCGCCTATGGACTTTACGCTGTCGGGGATACTGCATATGGTGATATCGCTGTTTCCGCTGAAAGCGTTTTCGGCAATGGACGTAACAGGGCAGCCGTCAAGCTCAGACGGGATATACAGCATGATATCATTTCCGCTGCAGCCTGTGATGCAGACCTCTTTGTTGTTGACGGTATAGCTCATAACATAGCCTTCGGAAGCTGTTTCAGCGTATACAGCGGCAGGAGATGCCGCAATAGTACCGCTGAATATCACAGCAGCGGCAGCAACAGCTGAGAACCACCTTTTCATTTTATACCTCCCTGCGGCAGATATCGCCGCTTACCATTACGAGGACAGGTTCACACATAAGGTCGAGTGGATTGTCACCCTTTCTGTAGAGCTGCAAGTCAGCATCTTTACCATTTCTGAGTGAGCCTGTTGTATCATCAATGCCGAGTATCTCGGCAGGGTTTACGGTAAGAGTTTTTATAGCTTCATCGAAGCTGAGGCCTCCCTTTACCGCAGCCTGAGCGGAGAGTGGGAGATACTGTATGGGTATAACTGTATGGTCTGTGCAGATAGCTATCTTAGCGCCGCTTTCGTGGAGTATGGAAGCGTTTTTCAGTTCGAGTCCGCGCATTTCGGGCTTGCAGCGGTCACAGATTATAGGACCGCAGATGACAGGTATCTTTTCCTCGGCGATTATGTCGGCTATCTTATGTCCCTCAGTGCCGTGGATAATGACAGGGTCAAGGGCAAATTCCGAAGCTATGCGCATAGCCGTACAGATGTCGTCTGCGCGGTGGCAGTGGAAGAAAGCCTTTATCTTGCGTTCAAGGAGAGGCATGAGAGCCTCGCACTTGATATCGTACTCAGGCGGGTCATAATTCTCGCTGTCGGAGTAATAGCTGTCCATATCGTGAACATAGCGGCGAGCCTTGTAAAGTCCCTCGCGTATGAGAGCGGTTATCGCCATGCGCGTAACGGGAGTCTCCTCACGTCCGTTGTAGACATTTTTGGGATTTTCACCGAGAGCGAATTTGATGCCGCAGTTCTTGATGAGCATATCATCTATGCGTCTGCCGTTTGTCTTTATAGCAGCAATCTCTCCGCCGCAGGCATTGGCACTTCCGGGGCTTGAAGCAACGGCGGTAATACCGCGCATACGTGCTTCCTCAAAGCAGCGGTCGAAAGGATTGATACCGTCGATAGCTCTCATCTGAGGAGTGAATGGGTCGGTAGCCTCGTTGCAGTCGTCACCCTCAAAGTCAAGACCGTCCTCGATAATGCCTAAGTGGGTATGAGCGTCGATAAATCCCGGCATAAGGAGTCCGCCCTGAGCGTTGATGCTGTCGGCAGGTATTTCCGCAGGAGAACCCTCGCCCAAAGCCTTTATCTTGCCGTTTTCGGTTTCTATCCAGCCGTTTGCGATGACTCCCAAAGAGTCCATAGTATGAATTTCAGCGTTATAGATAAGCATATTTTCTCACTTTCTGAGGGCTTCGGCTATCTTGTCTGCGTTTTCAACGGGACTTCCGCTGCATTCCAGTCTGATAGTAGAGTGTCTGATATATACATCTCTGCGCGAATTGTAAAGCTCTTCCAGCTGCTCCTTTGTTGAGTTTACAACGATAGGGCGGTTAGAGTCGTTCTTGATGCGCTCATAGCAGGTCTCAAAAGGAACATCGAGGAAAATAACAGCCGCACCTGCGTCTTTGGCAGCCTTTGCTGTATCGGGATTGAGCATAGCACCGCCTCCGCAGGCAGCAACAGTAGTCTTGCCGCAGAGAGACTTGACTATCTCAGCCTCTGTCTGACGGAAGAAAGGTTCGCCTTTTTTCTCGAATATCTCGGGTATTGTCATTTCGAGTGTCCTTACGATGATGTCGTCGGTGTCGCAGAAGCCGCAGCCAAGCTTTTTAGCCGCAAGCTTTCCAATAGTTGATTTTCCGCAGCCCATAAAGCCGCATAAAAATACAGTCATATTATTCTCCTTTACGTGCAAGCTTTGTAAGGGGCACCCAGTCGTCCTCTATGATTTTATCGCCTGTAGGCTCAAAGCCATTGCGCTTATAGAAATTCTTTGCACGGATATTGTATTCAAGTACCCAAAGCCATGATGCGTTAAGTTCGGTCACAGCATAGTCAAGCAGAGCCTGACCTATGTGCATATTCTGAAACTGCGGTTCAACAAAGAGCTTTTCTATCTCGTCGCCTTTGACACGGACAATGCCCTTGACTACGCCGCAGTCATCGAATACCCATGTGTTTTTCAGTTCTTCTGAGCCTTCTGCGTATTCCGAAGCCATATCCACTACATTCAGCTCGCTGAAGTAGTAGTCGTCATTGAGGAAAAAAGGATAGAAATTAACGCGGTAGTTAGTGATTATTATTTCGGCGATACGTGATGAATCGCAGGCTTTAGCAGGTCTTATCATAATTACTTGTTCATGCTGTCAACAGCGTTTTCAACGTCGATGATTATCTTTGAGATATCCTCGGCGGCAAATTTTCCGCCGTACCATATCTCGTGAGCCTTTACAGCCTGATATACGAGCATAGAAGCTCCGCCCACAGCTGTTTTGCCCATAGCGCGAGCCTTCTTCATGAGAAGCGTCTCTGTGGGGTTATAGATAACGTCGAATACGCTGAGAGAGTTTTCGATGATAGTGTCGCTTACAGCGCAGGCATCGACTTTAGGATACATACCTACAGGAGTAGCGTTTATGAGCAGGTCAAAGTTTCCTTCGAGTGTTGAGATGTCAACGATCTTGACGCAAGCGTCGCTGCACTTTGCAAGTATCTCAGCCATGAGAAGCTGAGCATTTTTGAAGTCCTGAGGGATGACAGCGAGAGTAATGCTGCCGCCGTGACGAGCAACTTCTATAGCTATCATTCTTCCTACGCCGCCGCAGCCGAGGATAGCCACATTGCCGCTGATAGGGAGAAGCTCTGCGGAGCGGAGAAATCCGTCGCAGTCAGTATTATAACCTGTAAGCTTTCCGCCGTTGTTGCTTATGCAGTTTACCGAATTATAGCGGAGAGCGCTTTCAGCAAGCTCGTCAAGAAGCGGAATGACGTTCTGCTTGTGGGGGATAGTTACGTTGAGACCGCGGAGACTTTCGAGAAGCTCACGGCTCTCTGCTATCTTTTCGGGAGCTATGTCGATAAGCTCATACGATGTATCGTCAAGTCCGCTGAGAGCGAAGAGTTTTTCGTGTATGAGAGGGGACATAGAGTGTCCAAGTGGGTGACCTATAAGTGCAAATTTGTTCATGATAAAGCTCCTTCGAGTGTTTCAAGATTTTCAACATTTACAGCTGTCACGTCTTTAAGAGTCTTTTTGACCAGTCCTGTGAGAGTTCTTCCCGGTCCGAATTCAACAAACTTGTCTGCGCCTGCCTCCTGCATAGCAGCAAGCTCGGAAGTGAAGCGAACAGGAGAAACAATGTGTTTAGCAAGCATAGAAGCCATGTCCGAGAAGTCTGTAAGCTCGCCGCCTGTGAGATTTGAGTAATACTTCACCTGCGGAGCATTGAATGTGATGGTCTTTGCTGTCTCGTAAAATTTGTCGGCAGCAGGCTGCATGAGCTTTGAATGGAAAGCACCTGCAACATTGAGTGGGATAACTCTTGCCTTCATGCCTGAGAATACCTCGCTTACCTCGGCGATGCCCTCGGGAGTGCCTGCGATAACTGTCTGAACAGGGGAGTTGTAGTTTACGGCGGTAACATATTCCTTAGCCTCGCTGCACACTCTTTCAACTTCCTCAGGAGCTATTTTCATTATAGCAGCCATTGCGCCCTTAGCCGAAGCAGTAGCCTCTTCCATAGCGGCAGCTCTTGCCTTTATAAGGCGGAAAGCGTCCTCAAGGCTTATCATGCCCGAAGCGTACATGGCAGCGTATTCACCGAGTGAGTGACCTGCAACGCCGTCGAAGGTAAATCCCTTAGCCTGTGCGGCTTTCAGGCATACTATTGAAGTAGCCATGATAGCAGGCTGAGAGTTGATGGTCCTTGACAGTTCATCAAGGGGAGCATTGAAGCAGATATCCTTTAAGTCAGTGCCGAGAATAGCCGAACCTGTCTCATAGACTTCTGCCAGCTCGGGCATTGCTTCCGCAATGTCTTTTCCCATGCCCTCATACTGTGAACCCTGTCCTGAAAATAGTGAAATTGTCATAATTTGAAAACATCCTTTCTGTGTGTTATACACAAACCAATGGTGAAAATATCTGAATGTTGTATTGTAAATTTGTGAGAAGTGACGATATTTTGATTTTGCACCGCTAAAGTGACAAAATATCGTTGCAAAAAAACTCAAAATGATTTACAATATATTATGTGTGGTATTATGTCCATATAAGGGCAGTTTCCTGTATGTACATACACCAACACTATTACTATAACACAATTTTTTGTTTTTTACAACCATGTTTACATAATTTTATTGATTCTAAGGAGCTTTTTAATGGGTATCAGCATTTTGGCAATGGGCAGATATGTGCCCGAACAGGTATTGAAGAACGACGACTTCACCCGTTTCATCGAGACCAACGACGAGTGGATAAGAACAAGAACGGGCATAACAGAGCGTCCTATGGCCGGCTGGGAGCCTGCATGGTATATGGGAGCTGAGGCTGCCAAGAAAGCTATAGCGGCATCGGGAATAGACCCTGCCGAGATCGGTCTTGTAATATCATGTACTATCACATCGGATTTTCTTACTCCGAGTACAGCAAGCGTTATACAGAATGAGGTGGGCGCTGTCAATGCGGCAGCCTTTGACCTCGGCGCAGCCTGTTCGGGATTTGTCTATGCAACGGATACGGCAAGACGCTTCCTTGAAACAGACAAGTCGCTGAAGTATGTTCTTGTAGTTGCAACAGAAGCACTTTCGCGCTTCCTTGATTTTACAGACAGGACTACCTGTATACTTTTCGGTGACGGCGCAGCAGCAGCAGTAGTGGAAAGAAGCGACAAGCTCTTCTCGTCTGCACTTTGCTCTGACGGAAGCGGTGCAAAGCACCTTTTTGCAAGGTCACTGAGCGCAGCACCTGAGGTAGCTACTGAGAGCAGCTTTGAAGATCCGTTCCCTCCGTCGGCTATGCACAAGCTCCAGCAGAACGGCAAAGAGGTATACAAGTTCGCAACACAGGCACTGCCTAAGTCCTTCGAGCTTGCTGCTGAAAAGATAGGCGTTACAAAGGACGATATCGACTGGTTCATACCTCATCAGGCTAATATAAGAATAATCGAGACCGCCGCTAAAAAGCTGGATGTGTCTATGGATAAATTCATCATAACCCTTGACCATTACGGAAATACTTCCAGTGCTTCGATACCGCTGGCTCTTTGCGAGGGCATCGAAAAGGGTCTTGTAAAGCGCGGTCAGAAGCTTGCTCTCATAGGCTTCGGAGCAGGTCTTACCTACGGCGGAATAATACTTGAATACTGATTTAGGCTGACAGCTGTTAGCCGTAAGGCTGAAGCTGATAGCTAAAGGCTATATAACAAAGGAGAACTATTATGAAAACTATCATCACTGAACTTCTCGGCTGCGAATATCCTATAATACAGGGCGGTATGGCTTGGGTAGCTGAGCACACACTTGCTTCTGCTGTATCAAATGCAGGCGGCGTAGGTCTTATTGCAGGCGGCAGTGCTCCTATCGACTATCTTCGTGAGCAGATACGCCTCTGCAAGGAAAAGACAGATAAGCCTTTCGGCGTAAATATCATGCTTATGAGCCCTAATGCCGACGACCTTGCACAGCTCTGTATAGACGAGGGCGTAAAGGTCATCACAACAGGTGCAGGAAATCCCGGCAAGTACATGGCTGCATGGAAAGAGGCAGGAATAAAGGTAATGCCTGTTGTTCCTTCTGTAGCACTTGCAAAGAGAATGGAAAAGGCAGGCGCAGACGCTGTTATCGCTGAGGGTACAGAGTCGGGCGGACATATAGGCGAGAATACAACAATGTGTCTCGTGCCTCAGGTAGTTGACGCAGTTGAGATACCTGTTATCGCAGCAGGCGGTATCGCAGACGGCAGAGGTATGGCAGCAGCTTTCATGCTGGGCGCACAGGGCGTTCAGATAGGTACACGCTTCCTTGCTTCCGAGGAGTGTCAGATACACCCAACATTCAAAGAACTCGTTGTTAAGGCTAAGGATACCGATAATATCGTAACAGGACGCTATACAGGCCACCCTTGCAGAAATATCAAGACAAAATTCGCTAAGAAGCTTGCTATGGGCGAAAAAGAGGGCACACTTACTCCCGATGAGTTTGAAAAGCTCACACTGGGCGCTCTCCGCAGAGCTGTTGTGGACGGCGATGTTGACAGCGGTTCGTTCCTTTGCGGAGCTATCTCAGGCATGGTAAACGACATCAAGTCATGTGCCGATATCGTTAAGGAAATAAACGACGGCGCAGAAAAGCTCCTCGGCAGATAAGATACACATTCAAAGATATTCTAAGATATTGACTCAGTATAATGGAGCAGGTCATGAAGAAATATGAGTTTGTAAGAATGCACAAGAAGGCTTTCGGAGAGTATTTCGCTGATGACGGTAAAAATAACCGCACACACCGCGATGTCATAAATGAAATGGCGGCTAAGGGCTGGAAATACGTGGATAATATCCCTGTTGATATGGACGGCTACGGAAAGCTGAGATATTATGACCTTGTGTTTGAAAAGGATACTAATGAATAAAAGTTACATATGTAACGGCGAAAAATGACATTTTTCACATTAACATAAAGCGGAAAATATGATAAAATAAAGATATCATCAATGATATCAAAACGGAGGTAAACAATATGGCAACAGCAATAATCACAGGTGCTTCTCAGGGAATAGGTGCTTGTATCGCAAAAAGACTCGCACAGGACGGCTTTGACGTAGTAATCAATCATTATCCAAGCGACGGCGATAAGGAGAAGGCTCTTGCGGTTGCTGAAGAGTGCCGTGCTTTCGGCGTAAAGGCTGAATGCTATGCGGCAGATGTTTCTAAGTTTGACCAGTGTGAGGCTATGGTAAAGCAGATAAAGGCTGATTTCGGAACTATAGACGCACTTGTGAACAATGCAGGAATTACAAAGGATAAGCTCCTTGCAAGAATGAGCGAGGACGAATACGATGCTGTCATCGCTGTAAACCAGAAGAGCGTTTACAATATGACAAAGCACGTAACAGCAGTAATGATGAAGCAGAGACATGGCAAGATAGTAAATGTGGCTTCTGTTGCAGGACTCTACGGAAATCCGGGACAGATGAATTACTCTGCATCAAAGGCTGCTATAATAGGTATGACAAAGACAACAGCCAAGGAGTTCGGCTCACGCAATATCACCTGCAACGCTGTAGCTCCGGGATTTATACATACTCCTATGACAGATGTACTCTCTGAGGAGTTAAAGGCTAAGATGATCGAAGCCATCGCTCTCAGACGCTACGGCGAACCTGAGGAGATCGCGTCCGTGGTATCCTTCCTTGTTTCTGAGAACGCTTCATACGTTACAGGACAGGTAATAGAGATTTCGGGCGGACTTTCAATGTGACCAATAAACGCAGCAGGGAGCAGAAATGCTCCGAACACACTAAATGATATGATAAGATAGAGGAAAGGAATTTATATGAGCAGAAGAGTTGTTATTACAGGACTGGGAGCAGTTACTCCACTTGGAACAGGCGTAGAAAAATTCTGGGAGGGCATCAAGGCTAACAAGCTTGGCATCTCATTTATAGACCAGTTCGATACAGAGCGTATCGGCGTAAAGATAGCAGGTCTGGTGCGCGATTTTAATGAAGAGGATTATTTTGATGTAAATGGCTGCTTTGACAAGAAAGAGTCAAAGCGTATGGACCTCTTTACAAAGTATGCTGTAGTTGCTGCACATGAGGCACTTACAGACTCAGGTACGGATTTCAAGGACCTCGACCCATACAGAGTGGGCGTTCTTGTAGGTTCCGGTATCGGCGGTGTTGACCTTACACTTACCGAGCATAACAAGTACCTTGAAAAAGGTCCGGGAAGAATGTCTGCATTCTATATCCCTATGATGATAAGCAATATGGCAGCAGGCACTATTTCAATGAAAACAGGCTTCAGAGGTGCAAACTTTGATGTTACTACAGCCTGCGCTTCGGGTACACATTCTATCGGTGAAGCCTTCCGCAAGATTAAGGACGGCTACCTTGACGCTTGTCTCGCAGGCGGTACAGAGTCAACAAGAGTTGAATTCACATTCGGCGGCTTTGCAAATATGAAGGCTCTTACAAAGTGCGAGGACCTTTCAAGAGCTTCTATTCCTTTTGATAAGGAGCGCAGCGGCTTCGTACTCGGCGAGGGAAGCGCAGTCATAGTTCTTGAGGAATATGAACACGCAAAGGCAAGAGGAGCTAAGATATACGCAGAGATTGGCGGCTACGGCGCTACCTGCGACGGCTATCACATGACATCACCTATGCCCAGCGGCGAGGCTGCAGGCAAGGGCATGAGCCTTGCAATGGAGGAGGCAGGACTTACTCCTGCTGATATAGATTACATCAACGCACACGGCACATCAACAGGTCTCAACGACAAGTATGAGACAGCCGCTATAAAGCTTGCTTTCGGTGACGAGGCAAAGCGCGTAAAGATAAGCTCGACAAAGTCTATGATAGGACACCTTCTCGGTGCAGCAGGCGCTGTTGAAGCTGTTGTATGCGCAAAGACTATACAGGAAGGCTTTATCCACGGAACAGTCGGCTATAAAGTGCCTGACGAAGAGTGCGACCTTGATTACTGCGGAAACGGCAATATCGAGCAGGAGGTCAATGCTGTTCTTTCAAATTCTCTCGGATTTGGCGGACACAATGCTACTCTCTGCTTCAAAAAGGTAAAGGATTGAGGAGGACATTAAATGGAGAAAATCTACGGTCAGTTTGACCTTGAAACAATAGAAAAGCTTGCGGATATCATCAATAAGAAGGAGCTTTCCGAGCTTACTATCTCAAGCGGTGATAACACTATCACTATCAAGGGCAAGAAGTGTCCGCCGCCTATGCCTGTTATGGCAGCAGCACCTGCACAGGCTTCTGTGCCTGTTGAAAGCACTCTTGCTGCAAGCGAGGCTTCAATGGCAGAAGAGGTAAGCGGAAAGATCGTCAAGTCGCCTATCGTAGGCACATTCTACTCAGCACCTTCTCCTGATAAGCCGCCTTTCGTAAAGACTGGTGATGAGGTCAAGAAGGGCGACGTTATTATGATAATCGAGTCAATGAAGCTGATGAACGAGATACAGTCAGAATTTGACGGAGTTGTTGAGCAGATACTTGTATCAGACGGTCAGGCAGTTGAATTTGACCAGCCTATAATGGTAATAAAGTAATGGACTATAAGTACATCGATCAGGAAACTATAGATTCGGGCGGAAAGAATATAACTTCACCTGAAATGTTTGCAGAGGCTCGTATTTATAATATGGA
Organism: Ruminococcus flavefaciens; assembly: GCA_004556875.1. GTDB lineage: Bacteria > Bacillota > Clostridia > Oscillospirales > Ruminococcaceae > Ruminococcus > Ruminococcus flavefaciens_S. Next base: position 9,385 of record SFFP01000010.1, on the reverse strand, counting down.
GGCTGCAAAGAATTACAGCAAAAGATATAACTCACATACTATATTCAATATATGGATAATACTTCAGTATTTTCTTATATTTATCGGAATGTTCCTGCTCCTTGTGGGCAGAACCAATTATGAGAAGAGAAATCAGGTGTTCACTCCGGGCTGGAGAATAGCTATCGGAGTAGTTGGATTTTTCGCATATCTTGGGCTGGTAACGTATTTTGTCTTTATAAAGAATTGCCGCGAAAGATGGGTGCTGGCTCTTATTTCAGTGCCTGCGATTGCAGTGTCGTTAATATTTGCTATCTTTCCTGTCGGAAATTTTACTGCGGCTTACTTTTATAACAAGATCGAGAACGAGCTTTCAAAAGAGCTTGGATATCCTTCGTTTCCGCGATTGATGGTAACTACTGTAAACAGTGATGCCGATAATATAACCAATCTCACATTCGACAGCATACGCGAAAAAGCTAACAGAGATCACCCACACGACGGGACATTTCTTTAATTGATACTATGGAACTTAAATATATAACCCAGGAAAACATAGATGCGGCTCATATCAACATCACCTCTGCGGAGATGTATACAGAATTCAAGGAGTACAATCAGCATATGCTGGATATGCAGAAGGAACGCTGGAGATTTCTCCGCGATTTCTGGGGACTCTGGATTATGAATGTGATAGGGCTTCATGCAGGACTGCAAACCGTTTATTTCTGGAAGTGCTCGCTGATATACCAGATGAGCGGAGCTTTCATGCCTTGTGCGCTTCTTGCGGCGATATACCTGTTACTGATGATATACTTTATAGGTATACGCAAGATATACAGCTGGAAAGCAGGAATTCTGACAGCTTTGATACTCATACCTGCAAATGTGGCGTTTATTGCTCTTGCAGCAGCAAATGCCGTTGTCATATACTTTATGGATAAGGAAGACGGCAGGCTTAGAAAAGAAAAGGGTTATCCCCATTTCGCACAGCTTGTTGGCTCGTTCAAGAGCTTCGTCAAGGACGGCGAGGTATACGGAGTAGGCGAAGGCGTTGTTTACGGTGCAGGACTAAAGTCCGAAAGTGCAGAACAAGTGCCAGAAGATCCCTTTGCAAAGTACAGGATCAAACCAGAGGACGATATGGGTATGCTTGCAGATAACGATATAAATAAGGAGTAATCAAAATGGCTGATATACTTATGAATAAAGAACAGATAATGGAGATCATACCACACCGTGATCCGTTTCTTCTTATCGACGAGATAGTTGATATGGAAGTGGGCGTAAAGGTCCACGCAAGAAAGTACATCAAGGAAGAGGATTTCTGGTTCAAGGGACATTTTCCCGGATACCCTGTAACTCCGGGTGTTCTTATGATAGAGATGCTTGCACAGGCAGGAGCTGTATGTATGCTTTCAAAGCCTGAATTCAAGGGCAAGATAGGTCTTTTCGGCGGTATCGACAAGGCTAAGTTCCGCAGACAGGTAGTGCCCGGCGATGTGCTTGACCTTGAGGTAGAGATGATACGTCAGCGCGGACCTGTAGGTACAGGCAGGGCACTTGCGAGCGTAGGCGGCGAAAAGGCGGTATCATGCGAAATAACATTCGTTGTTGCTGACAATAAATAACTCACAGGAGATCAATATAAATGTTCAGAAAAGTTCTTATCGCCAACAGAGGCGAGATAGCTGTACGAATAATAAGAGCGTGCAGAGAGCTTAATATACGCTGTGTAGCGGTATATTCCACCGCTGACCGTACATCGCTCCATGCTCAGATAGCTGATGAGGCAGTATGTATAGGACCTGCCGCAACAAAGGACAGCTACCTTAATATGAACGCTATAATACAGGCGGCATTGAATACAGGTGCAGAGGCTATCCACCCCGGTTTCGGATTTCTTTCCGAAAACGCAGAGTTTGCAAAGCTCTGTGAGGCAAATGGAATAGTTTTCATCGGACCGTCATATAAGTCTATAGAAATGCTTGGCGACAAGGCTGCCGCAAAGGAGACTATGGCAGCAGCAGGTGTACCTGTTATCCCCGGCTCAAAGGGCGCTGTAAAGTCACTGGAGGAAGCTCGCGAGATAGCCGATAAGGCAGGATATCCCGTACTTGTAAAGGCTTCCGCAGGCGGCGGCGGACGCGGTATACGCCGTGTTGACAGTCCTGACGAGCTTGAAGCTCAGATGACTGCCGCACAGCAGGAGGCTAAGAATTTCTTTGGCGATGACGCTGTATATATCGAGAAATTCCTTATAAATCCACATCATGTTGAGATACAGATAATAGCTGACAAGCACGGAAACTATCTCCACCTCTGCGAGCGTGACTGCTCTATGCAGCGCCGCAACCAGAAGATGATAGAAGAGTGTCCGAGTCCTATCGTTGACGCAGAGCTTCGCGCTAAAATGGGCGCAGCAGCCGTTACTGCGGCAAAGGAGTGCGGCTATTACAACGCAGGCACTATCGAATTTCTCGTTGACGAGAACCACGATTTCTACTTTATGGAGATGAATACACGTATACAGGTAGAGCACCCCATAACAGAAGAAGTTACCGGCTTTGATATTGTTAAGGCACAGATAGAAATTGCTGACGGCAAGCCTCTTGAGCTTAAACAGGAGGACATTGTTATGCGCGGTCACGCTATCGAGTGCAGAATAAATGCAGAAGACCCGACACACGGCTTCAGACCGTCACCGGGTACTATCACGGCACTCTATATGCCGGGCGGACCCGGAATAAGAATTGACGGCGCTGTATATCAGGGATATACTATCACGCCTTATTATGATTCCATGATAAGCAAGCTCATCGCTCACGGCTCTGACCGTGAGGACGCTATCAACAAGATGAGATGGGCGCTTTCGGAATTCATCGTAGAGGGCGTTGACACAAATATAGATTTCCAGCTTGAAATGATAAGAAATGCCGATTTCAAGGCAGGAAAGTATGATATAGGCTTCCTCGGAAGGTATATGGACGAAAAGAAGAAATAATAGCGAATGGGGAGAAAAGAATTGTTTGAAGATTTTTTTAATGTAGTAAAGAAACGCTTCAATGACGGCGAGGAGGAATACAAACCCCCGATGTTCAAGTGTCCGCGCTGTCAGGATACAAGCCCTCTGTCGAAGTATGAGGAGCTTCACAGAGTTTGCCCTAAGTGTAATTACCACGGAAGGCTTTCATCAACAGAGCGTATCGCTATCACCGTCGACAAGGGAAGCTTCAAGGAGCTGAACGGCGGCATGAAGAGCGCAAATCCGCTGGATTTCCCAGATTATACTGAAAAGCAGGCTGAGCTCCGAGCAAGCACAGGTCTCAGCGAGGCTGTTATAACAGGTACGGCAACTATCAAGGGTTCACCTGTGGTTATCGGTGTCATGGATTCACGCTTTATGATGGGCTCAATGGGAAGTGTTGTAGGAGAGAAGATAACACGCGCATTTGAGTATGCAACAGAGCATAAGCTCCCTGTAGTAATGTTCACTGCTTCAGGCGGTGCACGTATGCAGGAGGGTATTGTTTCACTCATGCAGATGGCTAAGACATCGGGCGCTGTAAAGCTTCACAGCGATGCAGGCGGACTTTATATAGCAGTAATGACCGACCCGACAACAGGCGGCGTAACAGCCAGCTTTGCGTCACTTGGCGATATAATCATCGCAGAGCCTAAGGTGCTTATCGGCTTTGCAGGCAGAAGAGTTATCGAGGGAACTATCAAGCAGAGACTTCCCGAGGATTTCCAGCTTGCAGAGTTTATGTACGACAAGGGCTTTGTGGATATGATAGTAGAGCGCAGAAAGCTGAGAAGCGTACTCTCACATCTTCTGAAGCTCCACGGATTTTACCCTAAGGAGGCGTGAGCATGGACGACAAGAAAACAGCGTGGGAACGCCTTCAGCTCATACACACTAAGGGCAGACCTACTATAAAGGACTATATACCACAGGTATTTACCGACTGGTATGAAATGCACGGCGACCGTCTTTTCGGTGATGACAGAGCTATCATCGGCGGCCTTGCAAGACTTGACGGCGAGCCTGTTACTATAATCGCAGAGGTAAAGGGCAGGGATATAAACGAGAATAAAGCCTGCAACTTTGCCATGCCTCACCCCGAGGGCTACAGAAAGGCTCTCAGAATAGCAAGACAGGCGGAAAAGTTCCACAGACCTATAATCTGTTTTATCGACACCCCCGGTGCGTTCTGCGGAGTTGCCGCAGAGGAGCGCGGACAGGGCGAGGCTATCGCCAAGAATATAGCTGAGTTCATGACGCTTCGTACACCTATAATCTCTATCGTCCTCGGCGAGGGCGGAAGCGGCGGTGCACTTGCTCTCGGCGTATGCGATGAGCTTGCAATGCTTGAAAATGCGGAATACTCAGTATTATCCCCAAGAGGATTTGCAAGTATCCTGTGGAAGGACGCTTCACGCGAGCAGGAAGCAAGCGAAATTATGAAGATAACCGCAGAGGATATGGTGCGTTTAGGCGTTGCAGAAGCCATAATCGAAGAGCCTCTCGGCGGTGCACATAACGATTTAGACAAAATTTCAGAAAATATACACGAATATTTGTCACAGAAAATTCCCGAAAAATGCAAAAAAGATATTGACGTTTTGCTTAAAGAACGCTATACTAAATTTAGAAAAATCGGAGCGTTCACAGAATGAGCCGATTTTAAGAAAAAATAAAGAAAATGGAGGACCTTGTAATGATTTTTGAAAAACTCAAAGATATTATTGCAGAACAGCTCAGCGTAGAGGCAGATGAGGTTAACCTCGACGCAAATATTCAGGATGATCTCGGTGCAGATTCTCTTGACGTTGTAGACCTTATCACAACTATCGAGGACGAATTTGATATCTCTATCCCTGATGAGGCTGTAGAAGAGATCAAGACAGTAGGCGACATCGTTAACTACATTGAAAAGAATACAGACGCTGAGTAATAAGCGTATAAATTCCCCTGACTTGCGGTCGGGGGATTTTTTTATTATTGCGGCGGTGTAAAAAGTATGGTAATATAGAAGAAGATTTTTTTTTGAAATTTTGCAGCACTTTCGTTTTTTCACCGAATGTTATTTATGAAAGGTCGATCTTCATTATATAGATAAGGAGGGAAGAACATGACAGGGAACGAGCTGAAGGAGCTTCTCGGCACATCTCCTGCGGAATGCCACAGGAGACTTATGAAGGAATACGGCAGGTATGTTTATGCCATAGTATTCAACAAGCTGAGAAGCTGCGGCACACGCGAGGACATCGAGGCGTGCTTCTGCGATGTTTTCTCGGATATATTCATAAAGTTCGAGTACGACGAGAAATACGTAAATGATATCAAAGGCTATATCGGAACTATCGCAAAGCGCAAGGCTATAGACCGTTTCAGAGTCCTTTCAGCCGCAAACATTCATAACGCATACACAGACGAAATGGCGGAGCTTGTTTCCGATTTCAGCGTTGATGAACACGTTGACAGTTCTGAACTCCGCAAGATCCTCCTTCAGAAGATAAAAGAGCTGGGCGAGCCTGATAGCACCATACTTATGCAGAAATTCTATTACAACCGCAAATCAACGGAGATAGCGGAGGCTGTATCTATGACGGCATCGTCCGTTCGCTCTCGATGTACAAGGGCTATGGAGAAACTTCGCGGAAAGCTTGCCGAAGTCGGTATTACAAGGTAAAGGAGGAGCAGCTATGAAAAAAATAGATCTATTCGATACGTTTGAGAATGCTGAGGACGAGCTTATGGAAGATTTTACTGATATGAGTCCCGAGATAAGCGATGAAAAGCTTGATAAGCTGCTCGCGGTAAGTGAAAGGAACTATGAAAAGGAAAAGGCAGAAATAGAAAGAACAAGGAAAACAGATAATACAGATGATGAGAATATGGTAAGAGGCGTTGAACGTGTAAAGAGTCCCGTATGGCTCAGAACTGCTGCAATGGCGGCATCTTTCGTGCTCATAGCAGGCACGGTAATCGGCAGCATAGTTTTGTTTAACAGGGGTAAAAGCAAAAAGGATCTGTTTAACAGCGATGACCTGAGCAATACGGATAATGGTGCTTTGCCGGATGTCTATACCGATAAAGAGGCTCTTATCGAACTCTGTTCCAATGCAACAAAACATTATGACAAGATTGAAGCAACATATGTACACGAGTTTTCAAATAGCGATTATATAAGGACCACAAATACTAAACTTGAATATGATGTCAAAGGAAATTATTTGTTTGCCGATGAAAAAGAACGTCAGGACAGTTTAAAAGGATTATACTCAACCTCTGATAGTCGGTTTGTTAGCTACTTTTACAACAATAAAGGGGTACACATTAATAATGAAGAAACATTCGAGGTATCTACTTACGAGGATGATTGGTATAAAAAAAATATATATATAGTATGTGAGGATTTCTATGATCCGAAATACATCTTTAGTACAGAGCCTGACAGTTATATCGGATCGGAAAGAATAAAAAGATCAGATACATGGTCGATAACAGGCAAGGACACCGTCTGCGGCAGAGAATGTGTAGTTGTTGAGACAGAAGATGAATACGGTAAGGCGACTGAGTATATTGATGCTGAGACAGGAGTAGAGCTAAAATATGTATATGACGGAAACTACGATGATGAAAAGGAAAAATTTGAGGTAACGGATATAAATTATAATGACGAAGCTCATGTTACTTCTCCTCTTGAATTCAGACAGAGGATAGAAGAGAACGGTTATGAGTCCTTTGTCAGATTTGCTGTTGACGGAAACGGCAACAGAGTTGATCCTGCTGTTGTCAATAACCTTGATTTTCTCGGTATTCCCGACAAGCCGTTCACAACAGCATCACAAGCTGATGCTGCGGATACTGCATCTGGCGACGCTGAATGAGAGCTGTTACGAAAAGCCCCGACGTAATGTCGGGGCTGTTGTTTGCCTTGTCAAACGTCAAAGTTGTTTCCAATGGTAAAATAAAACTTGCAATTATCAGTCTAACGTGATATAATATAGGTTGTAGGATTTTTCACAGATGAACCAAGAGGATATTTATGAAGAATATTAAGATAATCACAGGTCACTACGGAAGCGGAAAGACCAATTTCTCGGTAAATCTTGCGGTAAAAGCCGCAGCCGAGGGCAAATCTGCTGCCATAGTCGATCTTGACATAGTTAACCCCTATTTCCGAACAGCCGATTTCCGTGACCTGTTCGAGGAAAAGGGCATAAGACTTATAGCTCCTGATTTTGCAAGGAGCAACCTCGATATCCCGTCTATACAGTTCGACGTTGTCGAGCTTGCTACAGATGAGGACTGCCTTATAATCGATGTAGGCGGCGATGACGCAGGTGCTGTCGCACTTGGACGCTATGCCGACGATCTTGAACAGTTCAAGGACAGCATCGAGATGTATTACGTCATCAATCAGCGCAGATACCTTACCAATACAGCGGAAGAGGTAACAAAGCTGATGTATGAGATAGAGACTGCATCACGCATGAAGCATACTGCTATTATCAACAACACCAATCTGGGAGTTGAGACAACTCTTGAAATTATCGAAGAGTCACGCAGCTTTGCGGAAGAGACTTCAAGACTCACAGGGCTTCCTGTGCTGTATACTGTATATCCCGAGGATATCGCCGTGCTTTCCGATAAGCCCGACGTTTTCCCCGCAAAGATATATGTAAAGCCCGTCTGGGGCTGAGCAAGAAAGCATAATTCATAATGCATAATGCATAATTGTCTGAAGCTCCGCTTTTCGCAGGTTTCGCAATCGGCATTGATTATGAATTATGAATTGTGAATTATGAATTAATCTGAAAGGAGCGAAGGATGTATGGAAAAGATGACAGTAATAACTGAGCGCTGCAAAGGCTGTGGACTCTGTACCGCTGCCTGTCCTAAAAAGATCGTTGTTCTCCAGAAGGAGCACCGAAACAAAAAGGGATATTTCTATGCAGAATGTACCGACCAGTCAGCTTGTATAAGCTGCGCAATGTGCGCAACTATGTGCCCTGACTGCGCTATCGTTATTCAAAAATAATATTTATTGTTGAAAGGAGCTGTTTAGCTTTGGAAAGAAATCTTATGAAGGGTAACGAAGCGCTGGCAGAGGCTGCTATCAGAGCAGGCTGTAAATGCTTCTTTGGCTACCCGATCACTCCTCAGACAGAGCTTGCCGCTTATATGGCAAAGCGTATGCATAAGGCAGGCGGCGTATTCTTACAGGCAGAGTCTGAGATCGCTGCTATAAACATGGTACTTGGCGCTGCATCAACAGGCGTTCGTGCAATGACATCATCATCTTCACCCGGAATCTCACTCAAGAGTGAAGGTGTATCATATATCGCAGGATCAGATCTTCCTGCTGTAATCATCAACGTAGAGAGAGGCGGTCCGGGTCTTGGCGGTATCCAGCCATCACAGGCTGACTACTGGCAGGCTACAAAGGCTCTTGGTCACGGTGACTTCCAGCTTCTCGTATATGCTCCTGCATCAGTACAGGAAATGGTCGACTACGTTGTAAAGGCTTTCGACCGTGCTGATAAGTACCGTATGCCTGCAATGATCCTCGCAGACGGACTTCTCGGACAGATGATGGAGCCTGTAACATTCCCTGAGATCAATCCTGACGCTTACGATAAGAGCGGCTGGGCTGCAAACGGTCATAAGATGAAGAGAGAGCACCATATCATCAACTCACTCTATCTTAAACCTGATGAGCTTGAAAACTCTATCATCGAGCGCTATAAGAAATACGATATCATCAAGGAAACAGAGACAGAGGCTGAGCTTTACCTCACAGAGGACTGCGATATCCTCGTATGTGCATTCGGCGCAACAGCAAGAGTTGTAAAGTCTGCTGTAAATGATGCAAGAGCACAGGGCATCAAGGCAGGTCTGTTCCGTCCAAAGACACTGTGGCCATTCCCTGTAAAGGAGATCAACGAGGCTGCTAAGAACGCTAAGAAGCTTCTCAGCGTTGAAATGTCAATGGGACAGATGGTAGACGATATCAAGCTTGCTATCAACTGCTCAAAGCCTGTAGAGTTCTTCGGAAGAACAGGCGGCGTTATCCCTACACCTGCTGAGGTACTGGGAGAGATCAAGAGAATGGGAGGTGCTCTCTGATGGCTGTAGTATTTGAAAGACCAAAGTCACTTATTGACGTTCCTACACATTACTGCCCAGGCTGTACACACGGTATAGTTCACAGAATACTCTGTGAGGTCATCGACGAAATGGGCATCGAGGGCGATACAATAGGCGTATGTCCTGTTGGCTGCTCTGTAATGGCATATGATTATTTTAACTGTGATATGATCGAGGCTGCACACGGACGTGCACCTGCTGTAGCAACAGGCGTTAAGCGTACAAATCCTGATAAGTATGTATTTA
>SFFP01000191.1 GCA_004556875.1 Ruminococcus flavefaciens | reverse complement strand
ATCCGCCCGCAGTTCTTCATTGCGCCGGCCGCGCTGGAAACCGGCGCCGAAGTCTTCTTCAACTCCCAGCTCATCGGTACGCAGGAAAAGCCCAATCAGGCGAACATCTACGCGGGCAGCGTGCTGACCCGTGTGTATGACGCGGAACTGGACGAAATGGAGGATAAGATACTGGCAGGCGAGGAGGATAATTATCCTAAGCGTCTCAGTGAGATCAGAAGTGACCTCAGAGACATGAGGATACATTACGAACAGCTTGAGGATCTGGGGCAGGAGCTTGAAGAAAATGAGAACAATTTCTTCGCACACGAAAATCTCAGATACTTCCATCTTTTTACACAGCGTATCGCCCGTCTGCATGATACTACAGCGGCTCTCAGGGACTATACTGCTCAGATACGTGAGCTTTATCAGTCACAGCTCGATATAAAGCAGAACCGCATTATGACTATACTTACTATCGTTACGACTATTTTTATGCCTTTAACGCTTATTGCAGGCTGGTACGGTATGAACTTCAAGTATATGCCCGAGCTGGAATTCAAGGCTGCATATCCTATAGTTATAGCCGTAAGCATTGTTATAGTTATTCTGAGTCTTGTTTTTTTCAGAAAGAAAAAGTGGCTGTAATGTTAACTCGATTTAACGGAATACCGAGTCTGATATCTCAGATTCGGTATTTTTTTGGTATATTTTATTTTTAGTCCGCTATTGATTTCTATTACGTGAAGTGGTATAATTTTTCTATAGAGATTATCTGAGAGGAAGGAAATTATTATGAATATGAACTTCAAGTGCAAGCTTCCTATCCCTGCGGAAGTAAAGGCGCAGTACCCTGTGTCTGAGGAGCTTGCTAAAAAGATCGAAGAGAGAAATGAAAAGATCGCAGATATAATCTGCGGCAAGGACGACAGGATACTCCTTATCATCGGACCATGCTCGGCAGACAATGAGGACAGCGTTCTCGACTATATCTGCCGCCTCAGAAAGGTACAGGACAAGGTCGAGGATAAGATATTCATCGTTCCGCGTATATATACAAACAAGCCGAGAACAACAGGCAAAGGCTACAAGGGAATGCTCCATCAGCCTGACCCCAGCAAAGAGCCTGATATGTACAAGGGCATAGTTGCTATCCGTAAGATGCACCTCCGCGCAATACAGGAAACAGGCTTTACCTGCGCTGACGAGATGCTCTATCCCGAAAACCACCGTTACCTCAATGACCTGCTCGGATATGTTGCTGTAGGCGCACGTTCAGTCGAAAACCAGCAGCACAGACTTACTGCCAGCGGACTCAATATCCCTGTCGGTATGAAAAACCCTGTAAGCGGAAGCATACCTGTTCTTATGAACTCTATCGAAGCTGCACAGTCAGGACATACTTTCCTCTATCGCGGCTGGGAAGTTAGCACTAACGGTAATCCTCTTGCCCACGCTATCCTCAGAGGATTTGAGAATAACCACAGCCAGCATATGCCTAATTATCACTACGAAGACCTTCAGCTCCTCTTTGATATGTATCAGCAGAAGGGCTTTGAAAATCCTGCTGTTATCGTTGATACAAATCACTGCAACTCAGGCAAGCAGCCTTTTGAGCAGCCGAGAATAGTTAAGGAAGTCCTCAGCAGCTGCCGCTATAACAGCGATATACATAAGCTTGTAAAAGGCTTTATGATCGAGAGCTATATCGAGGACGGTTCACAGAAAATAGACGAGCATATCTACGGCAAATCTATCACAGATCCATGCCTCGGCTGGGAAAAGACCGAAAAGATGATATACGATATCGCAGACAGACTTTAATATGTAAAAAATTCCCCGAAGCATTTTTCACTTTGCTTCGGGGATATTTCGTTTATTATGCGTTATTATCTGCATTTATGACCTGATGCAGCCTCGAAATTGTACTTTACTATTCCCAGATCTATCTTTGTCATCATGCCTTTTTTTGCAGTTATGACAGCTTCATCATTTTCAAGGGTAACAAAGAACTTCTGCTGGTTAAGTGCTGTAGGAGCCATCATTGCAGCAACCATGCCGTTTCTGAACCATGTCTGCATTTCGTCGCCTCTGATGTCGCAGAGCTTTTCAATAGGCTTTGAGCGGTGCTTATTGCCTTCGTTAGCGCCATATCCGATCGCAATGATGCAAACTCGCTTTTCGTCATCGGCAAGTTCGGATTTGCATTTGCCCTTGCCGTATGTTCCTGCGACCCAGCAGGTATTGAGACCCATCTGCTGCGCCTCAAGCACGATGCGCTCGCCGTAATATCCGCAGCGCTCGTCAAGGTCTTCTATGGATTTTTTTCCTGCGAGAACTATATAGTTACGGGCGTTTTCAAATTTTCCATAATGTGCGAGAAATGTGTTAAAGCATTCGGGATCGTCATAGACAATGTGGAAATTGAGTCCGCTTTCCTCATTGCATTCTTTTATAAGCTTTTCCAGCTTTTCCCTTAGATCGTCTGCTATAGGTTTATTGATAAATTGTCTTACACTGTGTCGTGATTTGATCGCTTCTTTGATATCCATAATACACCTCGTTCCTGCAAAATTGCAGTTTTTTATTATTCTATCACATTTATGTTTAAAATGCAAGAGATTTTGGCTAATATTACAGAAAAAATGCGATTTTTTAAATTATCTGATCTATAAGACCGATAGTTGCTTCGTATCTTTCTTCGTCTGTGTTGCAGCCTACAACTACAGTAATGTACGTATCACCGTTGTTTTCAAAGGCTGCGATGAGACAGTTTCCTGCATAGAGCGTAGTGCCTGTCTTTACGCCGATAGCTTTTTCGTGGTAGTAATCACCGTAAGGGTCAAGGAGCTGATTGGAATTCTGCCATGTGAACACCTTTCCCTCTGAGGTAGTTACAGTGGTCTGAGCTGTTCCAACGATATCGCGTATTTCAGGAACTGACATTGTATACTCGGTAAGCTTTATCAGGTCGTGGACAGTTGTATACTGTTCATCGTCGTCCCAGCCGTCAGGACTGACGAAATTGCTGTCCTCCATGCCTATTTCACGGGAAAATGTGTTCATAAGACCGCAGAAGGCTTCGATAGCTTCAAAGTCGTTGAGACCTGCATCAGGGAAAGCGCTTCGTGCGGCAGATACTGCAACAGTATGAGCGGCATCGTTTCCTGACATAAGCAGCATACCCGATATAAGGTCTTTCAGAGTAAAGGTATCTCCAACTGCAAGACCTGCAAGGCTTGAGTATTCGTGCACATATGCAAGCTCAGAGCCTGCTGTGAAGAGATCATCGGGAGCAGCGTGTTTAAGAGCAACGGAAGCGGTCAGCAGCTTTGTAAGGCTTGCAGGAGCTGTATGCTCGTAAATATTGTCCTCGAATAACATCTTGCCGTCTTTGAGAGAATAGACCGCAGCGGCTTTATAATATGGAAGAAATTCGGTATCTATCTTGATTTCCTTTTCCACAGATTCTGTGGCGGCAGTGCTTTGTTCTTCGGCAGTATCTGTCTGAGCAGCAGTTATGGTCACATCAGGGACAGCTGTTGTTGTCTGAGAGGCAGTCTCAACAGAAGCCGCAGGCTTTTTCTCAGGTTCTTTGTCAAGAAGGAAAAGAAGCATTATATCAATGATAAGTATTGCTATGAGTGAGATAAGCAGAATTCTCCTGTGATGTTTTAGCCAGTACTTAATTTTTCCTGTCAATATCTATCCGCCTTTCTTAAAAAATGACAGTGTCAGCAGCCGTCATGTTATATTTACAAGCTGCTGACACTATTTGATCCCTCTCTGAATATATAATCGTTTCAGAGAGAGAAAATAGGACATTTTTATCGTCTGCTGTATATATATATTTGAATTTTAAGTGAGAATATTTCAGCATGAAAACAGACCCGTGAATATCGGGTCTGTATTTGTATCAGCTGTGTATCCTGAATGTCTTAGGAGCAAATCTGTATACGAGGAAACAGGCAACAGCAGCATACAGCAGGCAGAAAACTATGGTGAGAAGTCCGAACACAAGGGTAGGTACTTTAAGGTATATCATAAAGTAGCATACCAGGTATGTTGGA
>SFFP01000190.1 GCA_004556875.1 Ruminococcus flavefaciens | reverse complement strand
TCCGTTGTGATGAGTATCACATTGTTCGAACCTTCAAGATGGAAGAACGGATGATTCTTATCTACCGCCACAAGTCCCACGGATGTTTTTCCGTTGTCCAGACGTGCCACATAACGCCAGCGTTTACCCTCTTGCTCAAGTCTCATACGCTTAGCCTCGAAGTCCGCATCGAGTTCGGGAAGACGCTCCAGAAATTCGTCGAGCGGCATATTCATGAATTCTTCGGGTATGAACGGTGTGGCAATCACATCCTCTATGTCAACACGATAGCCAGCTTCGCGTGCAAGTATGACGAGTTTGCGCATAACGTCCTTACCGCTCAAATCAATCCTCGGATCAGGTTCGCTGTAACCGGCTTCGCGCGCCATTTGTACGGCTTTGCTGAACGACGTTTCCTTTGAAACTTCGTTGAAAACAAAGTTTCTAATGGTAAAAGCTTGACTTATAATGAGCTTGCTGAAATGACAGATGATGAGATAGTTGATCTAAATTCAATTTGCGGCGGAAAGAACTACACTAAGTATTCCTTTGGCGATGACTCAGTTGCAGATGAAGAAAAATTCCGCAATTATCTGAATTATGTTCCGTCATTTTATGTGGGAGATAAAGAAAGCTACGAGGATGTAAGCTACGCTGCTCATAAAAAGTTTATTGCAGGCAAGGAAACTCCTTATATTTCCTTCAAAATTGACAGATATACAAAAATGAATCAGAACATCACGGCAGAAGCCTTCGGTTATCCAAAGGATTGGAAACTAACAGTTTTAGACGGAGTATACGGAGATTTTGAGGAATTCAAACAGCAGCTGCACGAATACAGGATAGAAATTCCAATAGATGTTATCTCTGATTTTGAAAAGTATATCAGACTTGAAATATCTTTCAGTGCAGTTAATACTAATAATTATTATTCTGAAAATCCATATGGAGTAACCTACTTCGGCAACCTTATTCAGCCGTTTGCGCTCGTAGGTGATAATTTCTCAAATATCTATGGTGATTCAAACTGTGATTATGAAGTTGATATGGCAGATGCTGTGCTTATTATGCAGGCTCTTGCAAATCCTGATAAATATGGTTTAGACGGCACAGCAGAAAATCACCTTACCGAACAGGGAAATCTCAACGGTGACATGGACGGCGATGGTCTGACAGTAGGCGATGCTAAAGCTATACAGAAAAATCTTCTTGCTCTGCAATGAGAAAGCTCTTAAGACGTGCTGAAAGGATATCAACCTTGAAACTTATAGCAATACTGCTATCAGACCAGTGATCCGACCAATTCCAGACACAAAAAATCCCCCTGAACCGAAATGATTCAGGGGGACTGTTATTAACATCAGTTATCCGCATATTCGGAGTCAGATGTTACCTTGTATTTGCACATTAACTCTGATGAGTTATATATAATTACTTCTTGTCAGCGATAGCAGCCTGTATGGCTGATCATCCGGGCAGGCATTTCTCCTTTTACGCGAAGCGGACTCCCCGTCAGGGGAGTCCGTTATCTCGTCGATATTTACGACAGCTCTGTTTCATCTGCCGCTTGCAGTGCACATCATTGCACCTGTATAGTTCTCGCTGTATCTGATGTTGAAGATGTAGCTGTTGGAGTTGACCACCTGTACGCTGCTGATGAGCTTGTCCATAAAGGCTGCGGAAGCTCCGCCCTTGAAGTCAGACATTGCGAGAAGTGTATGTTCAATATTGCGTATGCTTATCCTGAAGCTCTCTGCATTATCCTTCGGCACTTCCTCAGCCGAAACGTTGAGCAGTCTCTTCTTTTCATCTATCTCCGCTTGAATTTTACTGTGCTTTTTGGTGAATGCCTCCTTTGTAAGCACTCCTTCGGCTCTCATATCTATGAGGTTGTCGATCTTGCTTTCGAGTGCTTTTATCTCTTCAAGTATCTCGCTGTCGCTCTTTTGCATCTCGGGTGATGTATTGTCAGGGCGGTAATATTTCTTCACAAGCTCAAGTGCTTTTGTAAATACCTCTCGCTTGTTTACGAATGTATCCTCGAAGATATGCTCAGCAATGAGGTCAAGCCGCCACTGCGGAAGCCTTTTCATTTCGCAGAAGTCAGTGGTGTCAAGTCCAGCTTCTCTGCGTACCTTTGCACTGCCGTGATTGAGCTTGTTGTAGCAGCGGTATCCCCAGCTTGGAACTCCCGCCTTGTTCTTGCCCCACAGGTCACGTCTGAACCCCGAACCGCAGGAGCATATCAGCTTGTTGGTCCACATATTTGTTGAGGGATTGCACCTCGACCTCAGCACCGTTCCGCCGACTACCAGCGTCGGCTTTTTCTTTGATCTGCGCATTGCATTTGCCTTGTACCATTTGTCCTCATCGATGATAGCTTCAAACTTTTTCTCACCGATGATGTATGTGTCCTCGTCCTGATTTATTATACGCCGCTGGTCGAGATAATTATTGTTGTGGGACTTATTGTATACCACTCGTCCCATATATGTTGCGTTGCGAATGATGCGCAGGATATTTCCGGAGTCCCATTTCACAGCTCCAGAAGCGTTTTTGTAATGGAGCCGTGTCAGCTCATCGCCTATCTTCTTGCCGCCAAGTCCCTGCAGGTACAGGTCGAATATCATTCGGACCGTCTCTGCCTGTTCGGGATCAACGACATAGGTCTCGCCGACTTTGTTATAGCCGAGAATATTTCCGTTGCCGTACAGTATTACTTTTTCACGGCTTACCATCTGACCTGCACGAACTCTCTCCGAGACTTTTCGGCTCTCGTCCTGCGCCAGCGTAGCCATAAGTGAGAGCCGAAGCTCTCCGTCGCCGTCCATCGTCCAGATGTTGTCCTCGACGAAGAATACTTCAACTCCTATGTTGCGGAGCTCTCTTGTGAAGGAGAGTGTGTCCACAGTGTTTCTTGCAAATCGGCATACCTCACGGGTAGCTATCAGGTCGAACTTTCCGTTCTTTGCGTCCGCTATCATTCTCAGAAACGATGGACGCTTCTTCGCCTGCGTACCTGTGATGCCTTCGTCTATGTAGCGGTCAACTACATTCCAGTTCGGATGATATTTTTTCTGATCCTCATACCACTGGATCCGGTTTTCAAGTGCAGACAACTGCGCCTCATGATCTGTTGATACTCTTCCATAGAAAACCACCTTTCTCTGACGATCCCTATCGAGCATTATGTTATTGTACATCAAGCCACCATTCCTTTCGTATCATTTTCAGCCTTGTTCTTGAATTCGTTTTTGATGATGTTGAAGTATGTAGCGCTGTTAATAACTCCTTTCTCAAACAGCGCTTCGATGAGACATTTTACTGCAAAGTCTGTATCGATTTTTGTCATACTCTGCCCTCCGTACGCAACATTGTACCACTATTCAATTCAAAATGTAATCACCAATACCACCAGATTTTTTCTAACGTCTGTGTGCAGTATTGACATTGTTTTTTTGTCCTCTGACGCCAGCCATACTTCCCTAAGTACAGCCTTTGGTGAGCGCTTTTTAATATTTTGACTCCATACTTTTGGATGAAAGAGATTTTTGACCCCAATTTGCAAATTCTACATTCTCCGATTTTTCGGCGGGCACTGCCCGTCCGAGGTGAATTGGCTGGCGGTTTGACGCCAGCCTTTTTCCTGCAAACCAAAAAGGGGCACGGGTTCTCCCGTTTCAGCGGCAAACGGAACGCCGTTTGCTATGCTTGCCTTCCCAGAAGGGAAGACTTTTTGTCACCGCCGCCACTTTTTCTCTGCCAATAGTATTTGTGTGGTATCCCCACACTCGCTCCACGTTGCGCGACAACCGCATTCAACGGGAGCGGTGGGGAGCTATACTATTTTAGTTTTGAAGGCGGCAAACAATGGGCTTTCTGTGCGTGTTTCGGATAATCGCTCCTTACACGTTTCCTGTCATAGTTATTATTGCAAAGAAAAGAAGGCGCATAGTTTATATTATCTTTGACAGTTAATATATATCTTCCTTCTTAGCTATAATAATATATTATCTTGTATACTTAATATATAAGCCTATGACATCATGACACAGCCCCTATGACAATTAACTTTTAAACC
>SFFP01000189.1 GCA_004556875.1 Ruminococcus flavefaciens | reverse complement strand
GAACTCTCGATATGATCAAGCGGCCAGCCGTCGGTATAGTATTGTGCATACTCACCGACTTTTATAGTCTGATTATAGAGCCAAAAACTTGTATGAAGATATGGTGTGGTTGTTGTAACTGTAGTAACAAGCGTTGTTGTGGGCTGAGTTGTATTGGTTATGGTTGAAGTAGCAGTTGTTGTAGAGCCAATTGCAGTTGTCGTAGATGTGTTCTTAGTCGTTGAGTTTGTATTATTTGATGTTGAGGTAGTAGTTGTTGTAGTTGTAGCAGTCGTTTCCTTGGTTGTTGTGGTAGTTGAGTTTGTTGTTGTAGTGCTTGTCGAAGTAAGTGATGTTGTAGTAGTTGTTGAAGTTGCAGAACCTGATACTGATGTTGTTGATGTAACATCAGGAACATCTATTATCAGTTCTCCATCATCATTTACTGAAATCGTACCATTTGCCTTTATATATGGCAGATATCGCTTCAGTGTTGAATCGCTGATGTACTTACCGAGTCCGTTCGTAATAATACCTGCTGCTTCAGCATAAACACTTACATCAGCACCTGTTATGGCGCCGGTAATATTTACCGACTTTCCGTTTGGTACATAAATACCGCCCTTATCACCTTTAATACAGATATTACCGCTTAGATTTACCGTACCATTTTTCAAGCACTTTAAACCATAATCTTTATCACTTATTATCTTACCGCCTGATATATTCACTATGCAGTCTGAAGGAGAGCCGCTGACAGCTGCTCCTAATGTTGAAATGACTAATAATTTAGCTGAGCAAACTGTAAAAAGCTACGTTATAAATCGTAAGAACTTCCTGTTCAGCGATACCGAGAAGGGTGCTGATGCAAGTGCGGCAGTTATGAGTATTATTGAGACAGCCAAAAGGAACAATCTTGACGTTTATGGCTATCTTACGCATCTTCTGACTGTTCTGCCTGAATGGGGCGAAAATGTCACGGATGAACAGCTTGAATCTGTTATGCCGTGGAGCAAATCATTGCCTGATTTTTGCAGGCAGGAATATGATGAAATAAGACAATAAGCAAAGAGAAGTCCTCGAAATGATTTCGAGGACTTGTTTTTGGAAAATATATGCTCTGAATAAATGGCGGTTACGTTGGAATTATATGACAAGCAGAAAAACTGCCTTGAAAGTATATTATCTTAAAACTGAATTATATAGATCTTCTAGTGTTTTTATTTTTGTATCACTTGATCTGTTACAGGATAAGGTTTTCCGTCTGCTTCAGCATTCTCAAGTGACAGCGTAATAACGCCCATCATAAATGCGAGAACTACGCCGAGCTTTGCACCCTTTGCGACCAGTGCTTCTGCAATGGGGATACAGCCGAAAATGCTCATCAACAGGATAAGCGAACCGAAATCTACCATTGGTGACGATATAAGAAATGAGAACGTCACGCCCAGCGGAAGCCCTGCACTTGTAAAGCCCATAAATAGTGGTATTGACGAGCATGAACAGAAGGGTGTGACTGTACCAAGCAAAGCCGCGATACAATTTGCGCCGATGCCGTGAAACCTGCTAAGGATCTTCTTCGTTCTTTCAGGAGGGAAATAGCTCTGTATATAGGTTATCACGAAAATCAGAAAACCGAGCAGTATCATGATCTTTATCGTATCATAGATGAAGAACTTCAGACTGCCGCCCAGCTTGCTTTCAGTATCAAGACCGCAGGCGTTCAGCAAAGAGTCGATAAGCCTGTTCAGCCATTTCATGCCGAATATCTCATCCTGGATAAAGTCCCACACTATTCTTCATCGCCTCCGAGGATTTCGGTCAGTATCTCTGCTGCTGTCCTGACCATTTCCGGACAGAGCGTTCTGAACAGTCCGTTTGACCTTGCTTTGTTCCTGTCTTCCTCATTCCTGAGGTCGCAGCCAAGGATATCGCGGCAGATATATGAGTCCTTGCGCTTCTCAAACTCATCAAGGAACTTAACTGCCATATCACGGCCTTTGGCACGGCTAGCTGTATCATTGAGGTCGAACTGTCCGTATTTCATTCCGAGCACCATCAGCGCACCCTTACACGCACCGCAGACTTCGCCCTTGCACATTCCTCTGCCGAAGCAGGCGCCTATCTGAAAAGCCTGTTTTTCTGTTATACCGAACTGCTCTGCAAACGCCGCAAATACTGCCTGCGAACACATATAGCCATTCTCATAATAAGTCTGTAATTCCAGTAGTATGTGTCCTGATCAGGAACTATTGATACTAAAAACTTATCGAGGAATTTCTTTTTTACGCTTTCATCTGTGAAATCGATCAGTTCTCTGAGTGCTCTGGTGATCTTCGTCATATCTTCTATGCAATTGGAGTAGTGTTCCTGCTGCTCTGATATGCTGTCCTTCTGTTTCTGAAGTGAACTGATCTCATTTTCATATGACTGACGCATATCTGTATATTCATCTCTGGTTATTATACAACATTCAGGCAGCATATTTCGAAGCTGAATATATATTTTTATCATTTAACTTAATAGAATGTTTCCCAGCTTCCAATCACTATAAAGTATTGATATATTCAAAAAAGCCGACCTTGTATGGCTTCTGTACGAAACCAACAAAATCGGCTTTAAAATCGCTTGAAAATTCTATATTAGGTTTTGGGCTATTTTCTGAGCTTTTCCGTACTTTTATTCCTGGCTGTCTTTGTATCAGCTCTCAAAACGCCTTTTGGCGCGTTCGAATCGTATTTTTACGGTTTGGGATCTACGGTAACACATAAAAAATTTTTTCTTTTTGATACGCAAAAACTCCCGAAAAATCGGGAGTTTTTGGCTTGGGATCTATTTTATAACATAGATATGGAGCTTGTGACGGGACTCGAACCTGCGACCTGCTCATTACGAATGAGCTGCACTACCAACTGTGCTACACAAGCATAAAGCATTTTGTTGACATATCACTTACTGCAAAATGTACTTGAAATAAGCAACGGAATATGATAAAATATATTTAGTCATGTTTGAGAGAATACCTCAAAATCGACTATATAATTATATCGTATTTTTAATTTGTTGTCAAGAGCTTTTTGACAGAAACGAGGCAATTTTGATAAAAATGTCGTCAGTTGCAAGAGCGTTCGGAATTGTAATCGGAATAGCGCTTATTGTTCTTGCTGTTTTCCTGGCAGTAACTTCAATGCTGTTTTCTTTCGGCAGCGGTTCTGCGCCGGATATATTCGGCTATAATGTTTACATAGTGCAGGATAATGACTTTTACCAGCTGAAAGCAGGCACTGCAGCTATTGCTCAGAAGGTCTGGCCCGACGAGGTAAACGACGGTGAGCTTATAATATACAACCGCTACGAAAACGGCGGGGCGCAGCTTGCAAAGGTTAATTCGTCAACGCTCAAAGAGGGCGTTATGAGCTTTGATATAGAAACGCAAAGCGGAGAGAATACTACAATCTCACAAAGCCAGCTTGTGGCAAGGGTCAACTATTGCAGTGATTTTCTTGGGTCGGTGATAGGCTTTGCCATGTCGCCGTTTGGTGTAATGGCAATAGCAATACTGCCTTGTCTTGCTATAGTGGCATTCGAGATAGTCAAATTCATATTCTCAAAACGCCCTGTGCCAAAGGTAGAACCGGTAAAGCTTCAGGAAGAAACTCCGGTATATGCACCTGTTGCGCCAAAAGAACAGGAGCAGGTAAAAATCAACATGAACAAGGCTAAGATACCCGCTTTATCGGATAAACCGGGCTTGACCCATAAGCCGCTGACGGACGGCACTCACAGCAAGACTGATGAATTTACCGATCGCTTAAGGTTAAAGCAAAACGCTGCAGTCAATGCCGATGAGGTAAAGGACAGAACGGATTTTTCAGTTGCCGCAAGACGTAGAATGTCTGAGGACAGGGCTTTGACGGAAAAAACGGAGAAAACAGCAGAAGTTGTTTTCAAGACCGCCGCGCCCGACGGCAAACCCGCTCATAAACCTGCATTTGTCCCTGAAAAGAAAGAAACCGATAAAAAAACTGCCGCTAAACGTATGCCGTTTAGCGGCTTTTTCGATGTCGAACGACCACGAATCGTTCCG
>SFFP01000009.1 GCA_004556875.1 Ruminococcus flavefaciens | reverse complement strand
AGGCCCTTATCCAGCATAGCCTGAGAATTTACATACAGGGAGATAGAACCAACGGAGTTCAGAGTACCCCATGTGAACAGGGAGAATGAACCGTTGTTTTCACCACCAACCAGAGTTGTGGAGATTTCCAGAGCCTTTGCGTTGTCAATACCATAAGCGTTGGTACCATACTTCATCAGTTCATCATAATAGGTCTTGTCGCCTGTTGTGATGTACAGTTCGCAAGCTGCCCAGTAGAATTCGTCGCTGACTTCGGTGTCACCGTACGGGCCACCGCCCTTGTTCTGATCCAGCGGAGCATACATGATGTCAGCAGAGATACCGCCTTCACCCTTGGTGTCGCCACCCCAGCCAGAGAACTTCTTGAAGTTCTTCTGTGCTGCTGCATAGGTCTTGATCGCTGCATCTTCCATGGTCTTTGCATAATCTGCATCGTAATCCTTGAACAGACGAGCTGCCTGTGCAAATGTTGCAGAAGCGTTCAGAGTTGCTGCATAGGTAACCGGCTTAACGATTCGCATCGGAGCCTTGTTTTCCTTGCCGTTTTCGTTCTGGTCATACGGAGCAACTGCCAGACCAGTCCACTTGTAGTCGTGAGCCTTGTGGTATACCATACCATCGTCACGCATCATTTCGAGGAAGAAGTCCAGTTCTACCTTGCACTCGTCCAGAATATCCGGAGTACCGTTTCCTGCTTCCGGAATAGACATAACGGTGGAGTTATCGCCGAACTTGTCAGCCTTGCCTACCATGAGGGATCTCTCATACATGTTCATCAGAGTCCACAGAGAGATACCGCCGTTTACAACGTACTTACCATAGTCACCAGCGTCGAACCAACCGCCAGCTACGTTAATGGACTGGCTGTAGGACGGCTTGGAGGTGTAGATGTAAACCCACTTGTCTGCGATGTAAGCGTTATCAGTCGGCCAGTGCTGAGAATCCTTACGAGCCAGAGCCTTCTTGCTGCCTTCCTGTGTCTGCGGAGACGGAATGTACTTGTCTTCAGTGTCCATTGCACGGTTCTGATAGAAGTAGTTAAGAGCATTCTTGAGCATATCGTGTGATGAATCTGTGTAGATGTCATCGCCGATATTGAATTCCATTGATCTCCACTTTTCACCCTTGATGCGGAGATAGTATCTGCCAGGCTTGTTAGCCTTTGAGAAATCGATCTTGCAAACAGTATCAGCTGAATCCTTATCCTTCATAGCTGTTTCTGTCTCACCGGTCTCAACAACTGTGCCGGAAGAAGCATCAACGAGCTCCCAAGTATAAGAACCTGAAAGGTCGATTGTTGAAGCGCCGAAGAGGATATCACCCTTGTTATCGCCAAGTGTAGCGTACTTAGCAAGATTTGTATAGTAACCGATCTGGTTTACAGAAATGAAGTTAACGAGCTTTCCGCCCTCAGCCATTGAAGGATCAGCTGAAACAGAATAGTCACGGTTTGTAGCACCGTAGCCCTCGTTAGGATCAGCATTACAGCTGCCCTCGCCAGGAGCCTTGTCACCACAAGTTACACAGTCGATAACCATGTCATCGAACCAGATCTCGTCACCCTTCTCAGCATTACCCTGATACTTAGTACCCTTAGCATAGTGGAAGCACCACTCAGCTGCCTCGAGGTCTTCTGTAGGCTTGAATGTTCCCTCGAATGTCTGCCAGTCTGTTGTCAGCTTAACAGCTGCAGCAGGCCACTGACCGCCCATGTGAGGACCCATGTGCATATCATTTGAACCGCCGTCGAGTTCGAAATACTCTTCGTTACCTGAAATATCACCGATCTTTGAGCAAAGCTCCATACCAGCTCTGCTGCCCTTTACCTTAAAGCTTACCTTATACTCGTGACCAGCCTTAAATGCAAGGTTTCTGTGTCTGAACTGAAGATCCCACTTCTCGTGATCAGCACCCTCAGGTACTTTAACTGTGATGTGGAATGTGCCATCCTTTGTAAGCTCGAAATCCTGCTTAGCAGGGCTTGACTCACAAGTATGCCAAGGCAGAGCCTTGTGATCGAATGTGCTCTCACCAACTACGAGACCAGCAGAAGCTGGCATAGGAGCTATAGTTGCCACTGCAGCAGGTGCAAGTGTAGCCATAGCTAAAACGCTGGCAAGAATCTTTTTAGTTTTCTTGTGCATTTGAATACCCTCCCTGAATATTTAAAAAATATAGTTTATAACGCAATGTCAGTGCAAACACCGCGTATATACCGTAAATCCGAACAATGAGCCTTCCGTCCTGTCGGACTCTGCACTTATCCGACTCATCAATCATATTATATTATATCGAAAAAAAAAAGTAAATAGTTTTCTGGAAATTCGTTCATTTCTCTAATGCGCGTTTCAGAATTTTGTGTACATTATCCAAAAAGGTAAAATAAATAAGAGGGAACGAATTCCTTCTTATTTCTAAATTATGAATTGATTATTTATTTTTTCTCAGGCAGCTCATTTATGAGTTTTAAGAGGTATCTCTGGAGTGTCTGAGCGTCATTTGTGGTGATCTTTGAGCCGTTGTCATAAACGTCGCCGTTAGCCGCTCCCTGAGCTGTGATGTGGTGTTCATCAGAGCCGTTCAGACCGTATTTATCAGGATTTGCAAGGCTCTGCATTATGAGAACAACGTCTGAGAAATCGACCTCACCGTCGAAGTTAGCATCTCCCCACTTTGTAACAGCAGGTGTTTCACTTCCTTTAGTTGTCGTGGTGACAGCTGTTGTAGTAACTGTTGTTGTGGTTGTTGTTGTAGTTGTTGCTGGTGTTGTGACTGTACTCCCACTGCCGTTCTTTGTATTAGGCTGAGCAACGAACTTTGTTCCGTCAGGCTCTTCGCCCCATGCTATCTTGCCGTCAACGTACATAGGCATATGCTCGTTGAGTGAATCAGCCTTCTTGAGGTCTGTAGCCTTTTCAAGTCCGCCGAGGTATGACCAGTCATTTGAAGTATCCCATGCACCTGCTGTTGACTTGCCGTCTACTGCATCAGGGATAGAAATTCTGAACTGTACCTCATCTCTGTGTTCGCTCTGACCTGTAGGCTGTATAGCTCTGCCGTCCTCGAACTTGATGCTTGCGTAATATGTATTTCCTGTAGGATCTCCCTCATACTTGTGAGGACCTGTTACTGTAGCGTAGCCCTGCTCGCCGCTTTCATACTGCTGTGACTTGCCTTCAACCTTGATATCGTCGATAGAAAGTCCTGCCTCAAGCACCTCAGATACATCGAAGAAGTATCTGTACTCAACGTCCTTTGCAACTCTTGCAGGCCAAGCAGTGTGGTTCATTGCCCAAGCCTTGATCTCAGTGTATGACTTTGCAGGTGTGCCGTTGATAACTGCTGCAACTTCCCATTCAGGCCACTTAGGCATTTCAGCAGGTGGGAAAGCAGGATCGATATTTCCGCCGAAATCGTCTACCATTGAACAGAGACAAGCTGTATAGCCTGCGTTATAGTCGATAGCTACCTCAGAATACTCATACTGAGCAACACTGTTCTTATAGCTGCCTGACTTGTCAGGACCGCCGACCAGTGCACCGTAAAGTGTATGAGCATATTCTGTCTGCCAGCCCTCATCGCCGCCTGACTTCTGACCGAGGTCATTCCAGTGGTCATCGTGGATACCTGAAGCTGTTCTGTGGTGGAATGCAGACGGCTGATTGTCGCCCATACCGAGAACATAGCTCATCTTCAGACCGTTATCACCGAATACATAATCCATCTGTGACTTAGCCCAGTCGTTGTACTTCTTTGAGAGTGAAGCATCGTCCTTGAACAGAGTATCACTTGCAAGCTTAGCAAGCCATGCTGTAGTTGTAGCGTGACGAGCGCTGCCCCAGTTGAAGAGCCAAGCAAGTCCGTCAGGAGTATAGTCTACCTTCTTTCCGCCGTAACCGTCTATCCAGTAGTCAAGGTGGTGAGAAACGTGCTCGATCCATTCCTTGTTGCCTGTATTGAGAGCATAGAGAAAAGCAGCTGCCTGAGAAGTATCGTCCCAGCAGAGACCCCATGTGTACTTGCGTGAAGTTGACTGATTTTCAAGTGGGAAATCAGGGATATAGTCCTTCTCGATCTTGTCGAGATAGCTCTTGTCGCCTGTAGCGATATACAGCCAGTTTGCAGCATACATACAGTCGTCTATCCATGACTGTGTATCGTACATACCGCTCATGCCGCCGATATCCTTTGTAGCTCTGAGCTTGTCAGCGCCTTCAAAGAGGTCCTTTGCGTGCTTGAGGTACTGAGCAGCCTTGTCAGGGTCAGTATCCTTGAATATGATGTAGCCTTCTGCCAGTGCAGCAGCTGAAAGTCCTGCAACTGAGGCATTTTTAATAGTATCGTAAGGTCTCTTCCAGTCCTTGCTGTTGAGGTGATGCTTGCGGAGATAAACCTCAGCGCTGCACCAGATGTTATGGTCAGTAGAGCCGCCCTTGAAGTCACCGATAGTACCTATCATTTCGCCGCCGCCCTTGTCGCAGGCCATAACGTAGTCAAGTCCCCACTGAACGTTGTTTCTGTAAACATCGCCGAGACCTGCCTTTTCAACAGCGTCCTTGTACTGGATATAGCCCCATGCAAGGATAGATGCAGAATAAGCATTTGTAAGAGTGAACTTGAAATGGTCACCTGCGTCGAACCAGCCGCCCGGAACAACGTCTGTTTCGTTTCCGTCCTCGTCTACCATTGAGTCAGCGCGCCATGCTACCTGATTCCACTCAGGGAGCTTTCCTGCCTGCTGTACCTCATAGAAGAACATGGATTTCTGGAGAGCTTCTGCGTAGTTGTACTTTGAGTCAGCCGCTGTTGCACCGCCCAGAGTGCCGTTGGGCATATATGCCAGAACGCCTGCTGACATAGCGAGAGCAGAAACTGCTGCCGTTAACTTTTTGATTATCATTTTTAATACCCCTCTCGTATTAATATTTTCAGGCACGATTTGTCGTACCTATACATTTTAAATATACAATATCATTATTGATTTGTCAAGTGAAAAACCACATTTTTCACAAAGAATATGGATTTTGGTACTGCCAAAACAAAAACGCAGCATGAAAATTTCACGCTGCGCTTTTTTACATTATCGGTCCGGCTTTGATTATGGGAGCCATGTGATAGTTACAGATTTAAGCTGGTCATTATCATTGTCAAATGAGAATGAGTATCCGCTTGAACCCATGTATACCTCAGACTTTACCTTATACTCTACATTGCCGTAATCATTTGAGTCTGTTGGCTCAGGACATTTTTCAAGAAGCTCGTCCTTTTTAAGTGTAAGCGGGAAGCTGAAGCCTATCTTTTCGCTGCAGTCATTGAGCTTTTCGATTATCTCCTTGTTAAGGCTCTCCTGATAGTCGTCGTGAGGAGTATAGATGATGTACCATCTTACTTCAGAAAGCAGACATTCCTTTTCAGTGAGATTTGAGTCTGTCTGATTGATGAATGTGAGCTGTACTGTGCTGTAATCATTTAACTCAACATCATATGCTGATGTCTCATGATTTTTATTGATATTGTTGTCCTTGTTTTTAAGGTGGCTCTCCTTGAACGGGAGTCCTGCATCAATAAGCTCTTGAAGAGTTACTTCGCCAAGCTTGTAAACCTTGCCCTCATAAGCAAAAGCTCTGTTGTCAAGGTCAGCATAGTTCTCGCTGAGTCCGTCAACGAGCTTGAATTCGCTGTACTCAGGAAGCTCTGCGCTCTCCTCTGTTGTTGTTTCAGCTTCAGGCTCTGCTTCGGTAGTTGTCTCAGCCTCAGCATCAGCCTCTGTTGTTTCTTCCTCTGTCTCTGCCTGAGTTGTTGTCTCAGCAGCAGTCTTTTCAGACTTTTCATTCTTTGAACTTTCTGAATTGCCGCAGGCTGTAAGACCAAGCATTGAAACGAGAGCGATAGCAATTAACTTCTTTTTCATACTATCATATCCTCCATAAGAAATCACTTTATTTCTCCAAGAATTTGCTCGGAGTAATTTCTTTGACAGATTATACCACTTGCAAATACAAAATGTCAACCCAAACACCACATTGCACCTGAAAAATCATAACTTTGCCTTGTTTTTCAACGCAACGCCTAAAACATCTTGTAAATTATGTTTATCATTTCTTGCCAAAACAGATGTTTTCTTTTATGCCGCCCTCAGTATTGACTTTTATTTTGCAAAAGTATATAATAATAATGTATACGCTCTTGAAAGCTGCGCAAAATAGCTCTCGGAGGTGTATATAATGTCAGATGAAAAAGAACAGGACAAGCCCCTCGCAGAAGAAGCTCTCGATGAGGCTGAGCTTGCCCGTGAAAACGGACAGTCCGTTTCCCGCAACTCAAAGCACCTTATCCACTGTCTTTCCGTTGTGGGACAGATAGAGGGACATTACGTCCTCGCAGAACAGAACAAAACTACCAAATACGAGCATATTATCCCTGCTCTTGTGGCTATCGAACAGGACAGGAGCGTTGAGGGACTGCTCATAATACTCAACACCGTCGGCGGTGATGTGGAAGCAGGCCTTGCTATTGCAGAGCTTATCTCAGGCATGAAAACTCCCACGGTATCACTTGTGGTCGGCGGAGGACATTCCATAGGTGTTCCCCTTGCAGTAAGCGCAAAGCGTTCATTCATAGTTCCTACGGCTTCCATGACCATACACCCTGTACGCATGAATGGGACAGTTCTCGGTGTGCCGCAGACGCTTTCATACTTCGACAAGATGCAGGACAGGATAATAAGCTTCGTCACCCGCAACAGCGGCATATCCGAGGAGGATTTCCGCTCGCTCATGATGAATACTCAGGAGCTTGTAATGGACGTTGGCAGCGTTATCGAGGGCGACAAAGCCGTAGAGCTCGGACTTATCGACAGTCTCGGAAGTCTCGGAGATGCGATGGATTGTCTGTACGATATGATAGAAAATACAGAAAAAAGATATGCGGACTGACCGCGGCTGTGCCGATATGCGCTTTTTTGCGCTTAAAATATGATATAATGGCACAGCTACATATTATAATAGAACAAAACGGAGGCAAAAATGGCAGAAGCAAAGAAAAATACAAAAGCAGCTCCAAAGAAAAAAACAGAAGCTCCCAAAAGAGAGCCCGCAAAAAGCAGCAAAAAGACTGTTCCGCAGAATGAAAACAATCAGCTATGGTCGATAATCCTCTTTGCTATGGGAGTCCTTTCGGCTCTCATGGTACTCATAAAGGGCACTAAAGGCTGGCTGGCAACACATAATCTGCTTCTCGGACTTTTCGGAATAGCGGCTTTTCTTATCCCTGTTATACTTATTTATACAGCCATAAAGCTGGGCACCGAACAGACAAGAAAAAACATAAGCGGACGCACGGTTTGGTGTATCGCCATGATATTCCTTGCAAGTGCGGCTTTTCAGATATTCTTCGTGGGAGCAATGCCCGATAAAATACGTTTCCTCAATCAGCTGAAGGACTTGTATAAAAAAGGTGCGGAATTAAGGAGCGGCGGCGTTGCAAGTATAGTCATCGCAGGTCCTTTGCTGAAATTTTTCGGCACACTCGGTGCAAGGCTCATATCCTGTGTCATGTTCTTCGTGTTCGGTATGCTCCTTTCGGGCAGAGGTCTTATCGACTTCCTGAAACTGCTTGCTACTCCCTTCGTATTCATCGGAAAATTTATAAACGGCTTGCAGAATATGCTTGTGGGCGGCGAGTTTGTCGACGCATTCGGTGATGACGACCTTGACGATGACAAGGAACGCAAGGATTTTGATGCCGACCTTGAAGCCATAAGCATGACAAACAGACGCAAGTCAACACGCAAGCCTTCGGAAAAAGCCGCTCAGAACAAACGCGATACAGAAGCTCTCCCCGACGGATTTTTCGATATTCCGCTCCCTACAGACCATCTCATAAACTACGGCAGTGAAGAAGCTGCTCCCGAAAGGTCAATAGATGCGGATATCTCACCTGTGCATACTCCTGCACCTGTGTCCGCTCCTGCACACGAGGAAATAAGCGAGCCTGTCCACACCGACGAAGGACTTGAACAGCTCATCAGCAAGGCGGCTGACACAAAGCCTGTTCCGACTGAGGAAGCTATTGAAGAAGAACCCGAGCCAGAGGAGGAAAAGCCTGTATACATACTTCCGCCTATAGATATCCTAACACGCCCCGAGGTGCGCTCAAACCGTGCAGAAGTTGTTGAGGAAATGCGCGAAAAGGCTGAGGTCATAAAGAACACTCTTTCAAGCTTCGGCGTTGAAGTAAAGATAAAGGACATCTTCCGCGGACCGTCTATCACTC
Organism: Ruminococcus flavefaciens; assembly: GCA_004556875.1. Classification (GTDB taxonomy): domain Bacteria; phylum Bacillota; class Clostridia; order Oscillospirales; family Ruminococcaceae; genus Ruminococcus; species Ruminococcus flavefaciens_S. Next base: position 13,905 of record SFFP01000009.1, on the reverse strand, counting down.
GTTATGAGATACAGCCGGGTCCGGGAATAAAGGTCTCAAAAATAAAGGGACTTGAAGATGATATCGCTCTCAGCCTTGCGGCACAGGGCGTTCGTATAGAAGCTCCTGTACCCGGAAAAGCGGCTGTCGGTATCGAGATACCTAACACCACAAAAGACACCGTAACTCTCCGTGAGATAATCGCTTCACAGGAGTTCAGAGACTCAAAGAGCAAGCTGACATTCGCTGTCGGCAAGGATATCACAGGCAATATCATACTGGGCGATATCTCAAAAATGCCCCACGTTATCATCGCAGGAACTACGGGTTCAGGTAAATCCGTCTGCACACGTTCCATTATAATGAGTATCCTCTACAACGCTACCCCCGATGAGGTAAAGCTCATACTCATCGATCCTAAGATAGTTGAATTCAAGATATTCGAGGATATCCCCCATCTTCTCATACCTATCGTGACCGACTGCAAACGTGCCGCAGGTGCGCTCAGCTGGGCAGTAAACGAGATGATGCGCAGATACAATACTTTCGCAGACGCAGGCGCAAACGACCTTAAATCCTACAACGAGCTTGCAGAAGTTGACGGTGACCGCGAGCCTATGCCGCAGGTAGTCATCTTCATCGACGAGCTTGCTGATATGATGCTTGTGGCAGGAAAGGAAGTCGAGGACTTCATCTGCCGTCTTGCACAAATGGGACGTGCCGCAGGTATGCACCTTGTTGTCGCTACACAGCGTCCGACTACCGACGTTATCACAGGTCTTATCAAAGCTAATATCCCGAGCCGTATCGCTCTTTCCGTAAAATCACAGGTGGACTCACGTACCATCATTGATATGGCAGGTGCCGACAAGCTCCTCGGAAACGGTGATATGCTGTATATGCCTATCGGTGCAGGAAAGCCTGTCCGTGTACAGGGCTGTTTCTCGCCTAATGAGGACATTGCGGAGACAGTACGCTACATCAAGGCTCAGTCTCAGGTATCTTATGACCCTGAAATTACCGAAAAGGTAGACCTTTACTCAACTCAGTCAGGAAGCGACTCAGGAAGCTCAGACAGCAGTTCTGCAACAGGCGGCGGAAGCGATGAAGACCTCGTGGAAGCTGCTATGAAAGTAGCTGTTGAAGCAGGTCAGCTCTCCACATCAATGCTGCAGAGAAAACTGAAGCTCGGCTATGCAAGAGCCGCAAGAATTATGGACGAGCTTGAAGACCGCGGAGTTATCGGGGCAAGCGAGGGCGCTAAGCCTAGAAAGGTACTCATGTCGAAAATGCAGTACGACGAATGGCGGCTCCGCCGCATGGACGAATAATAAGCCAACTTTAAGCATATTCAGCAATCACAAAGAGGTGATATCATGTACGAAGGCTTTCTTCCTACAACTAAAAAGGAAATGGACGAGCTTGGCATTGAACAGTTCGATTTCATATACATAACAGGCGATGCCTATGTTGACCACCCCAGCTTCGGCGCGTCTATCGTGACAAGGCTTATCGAAAGCATGGGATTTACCATAGGTATCATCTCACAGCCCGACTGGCATACCGACAGGGATTTCCGACGCTTCGGCGCTCCGAAATATGCTTTTCTCGTTACCGCAGGCAATATCGACTCAATGGTGGCACACTACACCGCCGCAAAGAGAAAGCGTTCAGACGATGCGTATACCGCAGGCGGTGTGGCAGACAAACGTCCCGACAGAGCCGTTATCGTCTACTGTCAGAAGATACGCGAATACTTCGGTGATATTCCCATAGCTATCGGCGGTCTTGAGGCTTCGCTCCGCCGCTTCGCACACTATGACTACTGGGACGACGCTGTGCGCCCGTCTGTACTTGTTGACAGCGGCGCTGACCTGCTGATGTACGGTATGGGTGAACATCAGATACAGGAGCTTTGTCCCCGTCTTGCGGCAGGCGAAAATATCCGTGATATCCACGATATACGCGGTACCTGCTACCTCACAGAGCCTGTGAATACTCCCCTCGGAGCGGCTCAGTGTCCCTCATTTGAACAGGTACGCGACAGCAAGCCCGAATACGCAAAGGCTGTAAAGATACAGTATGACTGGCAGGACGAGGTCTACGGAAAGACCATTATCCAGCGCCACGGCAAGCAGATGCTTGTACAGCTTCCCCCTGCCTACAGCCTTACTACCGAAGAGCTTGACTACGTTTACTCGCTCCCTTATATGCGCGCTATCCACCCTTCATACGAAGCTCTGGGCGGTGTTCCCGGCATTGAAGAAGTCCGCTTTTCCATAACTCATAACCGCGGCTGTTTCGGATACTGCAACTTCTGCTCAATTGCTCTGCATCAGGGCAGACGCGTTACCGTAAGAAGCGAAGAATCCGTACTGAAAGAAGCGGAAAGAATTACAAAAATGCCCGATTTCAAGGGTTACATACACGACGTAGGCGGTCCAACCGCGGATTTCCGCCGCCCGTCCTGCGATAAACAGCTTACAAAGGGACTCTGCATGGGCAAGAAATGTCTCGCCCCTACTCCATGTCCCGCGCTTAAAGTCGACCACACCGAATACCTTGCAATGCTGAGAAAGATACGCAAGGTCAAAGGCGTGAAAAAGGTGTTTATCCGCTCGGGAATACGCTACGATTACCTCATTGAGGAAAAGGACGACGAGTTCATGAAGGAGCTTATCATGCACCACGTAAGCGGTCAGCTTAAAGTAGCTCCCGAACACTGTTCAGCGGTAGTTCTCGACAAAATGGGCAAGCCTCATATCGAAGCATACAAGCGTTTCCAGAAGCGCTTTTACGAAATAACAAAGGGAATGGGCAAGGAGCAGTATCTCGTCCCCTACCTTATGTCCTCACACCCCGGAAGTACGCTGAATGAAGCCATTGACCTTGCACTTTTTCTCAAGGAAAACAAGATACGTCCCGAACAGGTGCAGGACTTCTACCCAACTCCGGGTACTATTTCCACAGCCATGTTCTATACAGAGCTTGACCCTTATACGATGGAAAAGGTCTATGTTCCGAAAACTCCAAAGGAAAAGGCTATGCAGCGCGCTCTGCTGCAATATTTCCGTCCTCAGAACAGAGAGATAGTCCTCGAAGCGCTCAAAGCAGCAGGCAGGCGTGATCTCATAGGTTCATCGCCGAAATGTCTCATTGAAGGAGACTCTCATAAACAGGGCGGTACTCCCCGAAAAGGCGGTGACAAGTCGTGGCAAAATACTTCAAAGACACGGAAGGCTTCGTCAAGGCAGCAGGAGAGAAATACAAGCTCAGCTCACAGCAGAAACAGTACCTACGGGAACTCGCAGAAGAGCGGAAAAAGAAGCGCGCCGCACGGAAAGAAAAAGCATTAAAGCTAATAGGCTTTCTCATTGTTGTCGGTATCATAATATTTGCCTGCCGACAGTATTGGAGCAAGCCTGCTCATACATTTCCGGCCGAGGATAAGCTTGTTGTCCACTTCATTGATGTCGGTCAGGGCGACTGCACATTCTTAGCCGCAAACGGCACAACTATGCTGGTGGACTGCGGTGAGGACTCAGTCTCATCATACGTGGTAAACTACCTTGAGAAGCTTGGCGTCGGACGACTTGACTACGTTATCGCTACTCATCCCCACTCTGACCACATGGGCGGTATGTACCGCATTATCGACACATTCGATGTGGGCGAGGTCATTATCCCACATATTCCCGATGAACAGCTCCCCACAGCGATGTTTTTCGACAGATTTCTCGACTCATGCGAAAAACAGGATATTGTCGTGAGCGAAGCCGAGGTGGGCAGAATTATCAGCATCGGCGATGCAAGAGCAGAGATAACAGCTCCCGACGGACAGTTTTACGAGGATATCAACAACTATTCAGTGAGCTTCATGCTGTATCACGGAAAGAATTCTTTCCTGCTTACAGGCGATGCAGAAGCCGAGTCCGAAGCCGCTATGCTTGAAAGCGGAAAGCTCAGCCGCGCAAGCGTTTACAAGGCAGGTCATCACGGAAGCGCCTATTCCTCAAATGAGGAGCTTCTCGAAGTCATACGCCCGAAAATAGCCGTCATTTCCTGCGGCAAAGAAAATTCCTACGGACACCCTGCCGACAGCACCATAAAACGGCTCAGAAAATATACAGATAACATCTACCGCACGGATATATGCGGAAATATCGTCATTGAGTCCGACGGCGAAAAGCTGTCGGTCACTCCCGAAAGGAGTACATCATGACTGTCATTGACAGATTTGAGGGCAGTATTGCTGTCCTTGAAACAGAAAACGGCACAGTGACTTTACAGCGCAGCCTGCTCCCCGAAAACGCCTGCGAGGGCGATGTGCTGACCTGTGAAAACGGCATATGGCGCATTGACACCGAAACTACAGAAAACAGGCGCAGCCGCACAAAACAGCGGCTAAGCAGGCTTATCAACAAAAACCAAAAAAGAGGAAAAAAATGACCGATATTATTATAATCGGCGGCGGTGCAGCAGGCTGTTTCGCAGCTGTAAACGCCGCAAGATACGGAAAGACCGTACTTGTTTTTGAAAAAAACGAAAAGCTTGGAAGAAAGCTCCGCATTACAGGAAAGGGACGCTGCAACGTCACGAATAACAGCTCTTCTGAGGAGCATATGAGAAATATCCCTGTAAATCCGCGCTTTCTCTACAGCTCTTTTGCAAGCTTTGACGCTGAGTGCACCATGAACTTTTTTGAAGAGCTTGGTGTACCGCTGAAGACCGAGCGAGGCAACAGGGTCTTCCCTGTCAGCGGCAACGCAAATGATATCGCTGACGCTCTCGCTCACGAAATGAAAAATCTCGGAGTAAAAGTCATACAGAAGCGCGTTACAAAGATACTCACCGAAAACGAAGCAGTCTGCGGTGTAAAAGCAGGCGGCGAGGAGTACCGCTGCAATTCCGTGCTCATTGCCTGCGGCGGAAAATCCTATCCTGCAACAGGTTCTACAGGTGACGGCTATACACTGGCGCAGGAGCTTGGTCACACGGTAACAGAGCTTAAACCGAGCCTTGTACCGCTGACTTCTCCCGATAAATACTGCGCCGAGATGATGGGACTTTCCCTGCGCAACGTCACACTCAGCCTTATGGACGGAAATAAAGCTATATACAAGGAAATGGGAGAAATGCTGTTCACCCATTTCGGAGTTTCGGGTCCACTTGTGCTGAGCGCAAGCTCACATATCCGAGATATGCAGCAAAACCGCTATAAGCTCATCATAGACTTAAAGCCTGCGCTGACTCCCGAACAGCTTGATGCAAGGATACAGCGCGATTTTGCAGAAAACCTCAACCGCGACTTTCAGAACGGTATCCGCAAACTGCTGCCTGCAAAGCTGATACCTGTTATAGTAAGGCTTTCGGGGATATCTCCCGAGCAGAAGGTCAACGGTATCACAAAGGAACAGCGCCGCAAATTCGGCGAGCTTATAAAGGCTTTCCCTGTGAGAATATCAGGATTTCGTCCTATAGATGAAGCTATCATCACAAGCGGTGGTATCTCAACAAAGGAGATAGATCCTAAGACTATGGAGTCAAAGCTGGTCAGCGGATTATATTTCGCAGGCGAAGTCATCGACGTTGATGCTTATACAGGCGGATTTAATTTGCAGATAGCTTTTTCAACAGCCTACACAGCGGCTGTCAATATGTAAAGGGGTAAAAAAATATGGGATGTCTGGGTAATTTATTATGGCTGATATTCGGCGGATTTTGGAGCGGTCTCAGCTGGCTTGGCGTAGGTCTGCTGTGGTGTATCACTATTGTTGGTATACCTATAGGAAATCAGTGCTTCAAAATGGCAAAGCTTTCATTCATGCCTTTTGGTAAGACTGTTGAATACGGCGGCGGCTCTGTGAGTCTTATCGTAAATATACTGTGGCTTATATTCGGCGGACTGGCTATGGCGGCAGAATTTGCCGCAATCGGTCTGGTGCTGTGTATCACCATAATCGGTGCACCATTCGGTGTACAGATGTTCAAGCTTGCCAAGCTGGCACTCATGCCATTCGGCGCTGAAGTGCATTAAGCTATGAAAAATAATTTTTCACGTACATTCTTCCGCTATGTATTTGAATTCACAGCCGCAGGCTTCGTCGGCTGGATATATGAGGTAGCAACAGTATGGGTGATGTACAGGTATTTCGACAACCGCGGAATGCTTCATCTTCCCATTATCCCCATATATTCAGTGGGAGCTTTTATACTCCTTGCTCTGCTGAGGAAGAAGCGAGACCCTGTTTTCATCTTCTTTTTCGCAATGGTCATAACTACCCTGTTTGAACTTGGAGCTTCATATCTGCTGGAATTCATTTTCCACAAGGAATTCTGGACATACGAAAACTGGTATTTCTCAATACTTGACAGGTCAAGCCTCATATCAAGCGCCATATTCGGACTCCTTGCAGTGGCATACTTTTACGTGCTTCACCCTCTTTCCGAGAAACTCAGCCAAAAGCTTCCAAAGTCGGTGTGCATAAGCGCAGGAGCGGTATTATCAGCCGCTTTTATAACTGACCTTGTCATCTCGGTTTGTAAGCTTTTGAAAGAAAGGTAAAAATGGATATTATTTTTGAGTTTGTTTTTGAACTGATAGCTGAACTTACCTCATCAGCAAGCAAAAATCCGAAAGTACCTAAGCCTGTGAGGTTTATTCTTACAGCTGTTATAATATTATTCTGCACAGCCGTCATTGCGCTTATAATTATTGCAGGCGCTCTGATACTTAAAAAATCTGTCATTGCAGGTCTTATTCTCATTGCCGTCGGCATATTTTTGCTGATAAAGGGCATAGGGACATTCCGCAGGACATATCTGAAAAGATGATAAAACCCACATTAAAAATAAAGGAGCAGTATTATGAAAACTATCAACATCGCTATCGACGGACCTGCTGGCGCAGGCAAGAGCACTATCGCTAAAATGGTTTCAAAGGAGCTTGGCTACATCTATGTAGACACAGGTGCTCTTTACCGCACTATCGCGCTCTACATCACCGAAAACAACATCGCCGACGAGGACATCGAAGCTTCTCTCCCAAAGGCTGATGTTTCACTGAAATTCATCGACGGCGCACAGAGAGTTTTTCTCGGTGACAGAGATGTTTCCGACCTTATCCGCACTCCCGAGATCTCAATGGCGGCTTCACGCACATCAGCTATCCCTGCTGTAAGAGCTTATCTCTTTGAAACTCAGCAGAAAATAGCACGCGAGAACAATGTCCTCATGGACGGACGTGATATCGGCACAGTTGTACTCCCCAATGCTGACGTTAAGATTTTCCTTACAGCCTCTGCCGAGGAGCGTGCAAACCGCCGCTATAAGGAACTTGCCGAAAAGCCTAACTGCCCTTCGTATCAGGAAATACTGGACGATATCATCAAGCGTGACTATCAGGATATGCACCGCGAGACTGCGCCTCTGAAACAGGCTGATGACGCTGTACTTGTAGATACAACAGAGCTTAACTTAGAGGAATCAGCTGCTGCCATCGTAAAGATAATAAATGATAAAATAGGCTGATGTACTCTGTTTTCAGAACAGAAAAACAATTACTGAGGTGAGACATATATGTTTTATGTTGTAAAATTTCTGGTGAGGCTGTATTTCAGCATACTTTACAGTGTTCACTTTGAAGGAAAAGAAAATATCCCCAATGATACTACCGTAATTTATGCAAGCAACCACAGAAGCAATGCCGACCCTCCCCTTCTCGGATGCGGAGCAAAGGGAAAATTCGCTTTCATGGCTAAGGAGGAGCTTTTCAAAAATAAGCTCTTTGCATGGCTCATACGCTCTCTCGGAGCTTTCCCCGTTGCAAGAGGAAAGGGCGATACGACTGTTATCGACACCTCTGTCGAGCGCCTTGACAACGGCAAAAACCTTATGATATTCCCTGAGGGCACCCGCTCTAAGGACGGAAAAGTCGGACGCGGTCACACAGGCGCAGCACTTATCTCAGCACGTTCGGGAAAGCCTATAATACCTGTTGGAATATGCTACGGAGACAAGCTCAGATTTCGCACTAAGATAACCGTAAAATTCGGCAAGCCTATTGATCCTGCGGAATACTGCGAGATTTGCGATTCACCAAATCCAAGACAGCTTGTAAAGCTCAAAAACCGCTATATGGCTGATATCAAGCTTCTCGTTGAGGGCGAACCGGAAGGAACAGAAAACGTAAAGGAGGACGAGAGCAATGAGTAAGGTAACTGTTGCAAAATCCGCAGGCTTCTGCTTCGGCGTTGACAGAGCCGTGAAAATGGTTTACGGTGAGCTTGAAAAAAACACCAACGTCGCCACACTCGGTCCTATTATCCACAATCAAGACGTTGTAAACGATATGAAAGCCAAAGGCGCACGTATCATCGACTCGGTAGACGAGCTTGCCCCCGATGAGACTGTGGTCATCCGCTCTCACGGCGTAGGACGCGATATCTACAAGCAGATAGAAGCCAAGGGTAACAAAATGCTTGACGCTACCTGCCCTTTTGTTTCGCGTATCCATAAAATCGTAGCCGAAAAGACCGCAGAAGGCTATTTTATACTAATCGCAGGTGACCGCGATCACCCTGAGGTGCAGGGCATAGTTGGTCATTGTGACGAAAATTGCCTTGTTTTCAAGGACAACTTTGAGCTAAAAGCCTTTTTTGAAAAAAATTATAAAAATTTGCAAAAAAAGCTTGCAATTGTGGCGCAAACGACGTATAATATAGTAGTATGGGGTGAGTGTTTAAACGTGATCCCGAAGGACGACCCCGATATCGTTATATATGATACTATATGCAATGCAACCGACGCTCGTCAGACCGACGCAGCCGAACTTGCAAAGGATTCGGATATCATGCTCGTGGTAGGCGGCAGACACAGTTCTAATACCGTCAAGCTTTATGAGGTATGCAGCCGCTACTGTAAAACGTATCATATAGAAAATTCGGACGAGCTTCGGACTTTAAAGCTTCCAAATGCCGATAAGATCGGCATCACTGCAGGCGCATCAACCCCCGCCTATATAATCAAGGAGGTACAAACCAAAATGGCAGAAAATGAAATTCTTGCAGCTAATCAGGATGAGGAGATCGATTTCGCTCAGGCTATCGACGAGTCATTCAAAAAAATACATACAGGAGAGAAAGTTAAAGGCACAGTTATCGCTGTAAACAATACAGAAGTTATCGTAGACCTTGGTACAAAGCACACAGGCTATGTTGCTCTCAGCGATCTTACAGATGATCCTACAAAGAAGCCTTCTGACATCGTCAGCGTAGGCGACGAGATCGATCTTGTTGTAATTAAGGTAAATGACGCAGAGGGTACAGCTGCTCTCTCTAAGAGAAAGGTCGACGAGCAGGCTGGTTACGAGAAGATCGTAAAGGCTCAGCAGGAAGGCACAGTTCTCGAGGGCGTTGTTCAGAGCGTTGTTAATAAGGGCGTAACTCTCACAGTTCTCGGTGTAAGAGTATTTATCCCTGCTTCACTCACAGGTCTCCCAAGAGGCGCAGAGCTTGACCAGCTTCTCAAGAAGAAGGTAGAGTTCATCGTTATCGAGGTATCTGAGGGCGGCAGAAAGAGAGCTGTTGGTTCTATCAAGGCTGTTCAGAATGCTAAGAAGGAAGAAGCTAAGGCAAGATTCTGGGAAACAGCAGAGGTTGGCAAGACTTACACAGGTAAGGTAAAGTCACTCACAAGCTTCGGTGCATTCGTTGATCTCGGCGGCATTGACGGTATGGTTCATATCTCAGAGCTTTCATGGAAGAGAATCAAGCACCCAAGTGAAGTTGTAAATGTTGGCGATACTCTTGAGGTTTATATCAAGGATCTCGATAAGGAAGCTAACAGAATTTCTCTCGGCTTCAAGAAGGCTGAGGACAATCCGTGGGAGATCTTCATGTCCAAGTATAAGGTAGGCGACGTAGTTAAGGCTACTATCGTTTCTATCACAAGCTTTGGTGCATTCGCTCAGATTATCGACGGCGTTGACGGTCTTATCCACATCTCACAGATCGCTGACCAGAAGGTTGAGAATGTCAAGGATGTTCTTTCTGTAGGCGATGAAGTTGATGTTAAGATCATCGACATTGACGAAGAGTCAAAGAGAATAAGCATCTCAATGCGTGCTCTCCTCGAAAATTCCGAGGAAGATGCTGAGGACGACGCTGAATAATCTCAGTATAAAAAATCAAGGACTGTGCATATGCGCAGTCCTTTTTTATATTCAAAAAAACCCGAGTGCATTAACACTCGGGCTTCTTCATATCAATCTACAGGAAGTGACGGGATAATATAGAGCAGATAACGCTGTATTGCAACAGCATCATTTGTTGTAAGTCCGTTTCTTCCCTCAACATCAGCGTTTGCAGAACCCTGCAGCGTGATGTGATGAGAGTCTGTGCCGTTTACTCCGTACTTGTCAGGATTTGCCAGTGACTGCATTATGAGAACGATATCTGAGAAATCAACAGAGCCGTCCATATTTGCGTCGCCTGCAAGTCCCTGTGGAGGTGCAGTGGTGGTTGAAGTTGTTGTGGTGGTGGTTGTCGTAGTAGTCGTTGTTGTTGTTGTTGTAGTAGTTGTTGTTGTTGTTGTAGTAGTTGTTGTCGTCGTAACTACAGGTGTTTCATTTACGAATGCAACGTAGTTCATGCAAGCACCGCTCATACCGTTTGTGCCGAGAGTAAGAGTCTCACCCGCCTTGATATCCTTAGCATATACAATGAAAGGTCTTACTGCTTCGCTGTCATTTACTTCAACGATATCGCCTGTTCTTGTGAAGCTGCCAAGCCATGAAGGAACTGTTGTTACTCTCTCGTCCATTGCAACAAATACAGTGATATCCTTTGCAGCTGTGATAACTGCAAGGTCAGAGTCGGTATTCTTAGAGTTGCAGGCTGTGATGATGTGCTCACCGCCGCTTATAGCCGATGGAACAGAAGCAATAACGTGTTCATGGTCACCGAATGCCTTGTCGCCTACACTGAATTTCTCAGCAATAGACCACTGTGCACCGTAGCTTGCGTCCTTTATCTCAAGCTTTGCGATAAGTGCGCTCTTAATATCATCATTTACTGAAGGATTATCATTTCCGCCGTCAGAAACAGTTCCTGCATTGTATGTCTTGCTCTGCATTCTTCCTGCATAAGCCATTACCTCAGCCTTCGCAGCATCTGCGGACTGTACAGCATAGCTTCCGTATATCTTTGAAGAATTGATATCGAAGTTGTCATAGCTGTCGCCGCCTGATTTAAGGTTGCCGATATTAGCCTGTGCATTTCTTGAATTTACTATCTGATAGGCAAGTCCGCTTCCCATATTGCAGCTGTCAAACTTATCATTGTATGACTTGATAGTGCCTGAGTAAGCATCGCTGCCCATATTTACAGCATCGAGAGGAAGATAAGTCTTCTCATAGTAGTTTGCCTCTGAGAACACCTTTGAATTGTAAGAAGCACCGATACCGTACTGCTTGTTATTGTAGAAGTAGTTGTTATAGCTGTGGATATGTGCATTTCTCGCACGAGGGTTACGTGATTCAGTATTGTTGAACCAGTTGTGGTGATAGGTTATCCAGTCCTGCATATGACTTGTGCCGCCGCCTACAAGTGAAGTCTTGTGGCAGTTTGTAAATACATTGTAGGACAAAGTAACGTATTCAGACCACTTGATATCTGCTGAACCGTCGCCGTCAGCCTTGTCTGCATCGACTGTGCCGTTTCCTGCGTAAGCGTTGTAGCCCTTTTCGATAGTGTTGTTGTGTATCCACATATGTGTGGACTTATTTGAGCTGTCGCCTGTCATTGAGATACCGTCATCAGGGTATTTGCCGAGCCAGAGATTTCTTACCTCACAGCTTGTGCAGCGCTTCATCTCAAAGCCCCACTGATTAAGGTTCGCATTTGTACCTATACCCTCAACAGTAATGTTTTCGGCGTTCTGAAGATAGAGCATACTTGAACCGTCATTCTGCTTGCCGTCGTTAGCCTTTGCGCCTGACGGAACATCAATGCTGCCGATAAATCTGAATACAACATTCTTCGGCTTTGCGCTGTAGAAGATATTGTACAGACCTGTCTGACCGCCGTAGGTAATGCTGTCCTTGTTTGAGTTTGTGACATAGATAACAGCTGCACCCGATTTAAGAGTACCGTCGTCGTTGTAAGCACCTACGCCCGAATTGTAATTCCAGTGAGCATAGCCGCTTCTGTCAAATGCCATTGTCTTTATCTTGCAGCTTGCAGAGCCGTTTGAACCTTCTATTCTTACGGTGTACTCTGTATTGCCTTTAAGACCGGGGATATCTACTCTTGTACCTCTGATGAGCTGTGAGTCCACTGCTGTATAGCTTGAACTTCCTGCCTGCGCATAGCTTACCTTAACGTTAGAGCCTAATTTCGAGCTGTCCCACTCAGCAAAAGCTTCTTCGTACCAGCCGCCGCAGAGAGTGATAGCTCCGCTGACATTTGTTGAAGGCTGGTCGTTGTTTCCGCTGCCGCTGCTGGTTCCGCTTCCATTGATGAATGACGGAGTCCAGTTATTGAGATAGTTCTTGATATTGATATTAGCCGCATCGCTGTCAGAAACAGTATGACCCTTGCGCTGTGAAAGGTCAACGCGCTGACCGTTTGAAAGCTTTGTACCGTTCTCCTTGAAGCCGTCAACGCTCTCAGGCTGTACGCCGCTCATTGAAGTCCAGCCTGCCGCTGTTATCATATTGCTGTTCTGGAGAGTAGTATTCACAAAGAGCACCTTTGCGGACTGTGCCCACGGTCTTCCGAGATAGCCTGCTGATACTGTAAGACCGCTGTTTGCTGTTACCTTGCAGTCCTTGAAGAGATAGCCTGTATACGGACTTCCCTGCTCTCTTGCAGCTGTGATATAGCCGCCTACAGAACCGCTGCTGTAGCCCTTCCAGCGAAGCTCACAGCTGTCGAATACTGCATTGCTTCCGCCGAAGATGTAGTCTGTCTGACCCTCAATAAGGCAGTTCTTGTAATACTGAGGTGAGCCGCCTGTGTAGAGAGTATCCTGACTTGACAGGAATTTGCAGTTAAGGAACTCAGCATAGCCTGTATCTACTGAGAGCGCTGCTGCACGTTCTGTGTAAGCCTTTGACTGTACGTCAACGCCGTTATTACGCTGTACCTTGAGAGTCTCGTTAGTGCACTCAACACCGTCTGCAAGCTCTTCCTTTGTGAGATAGCGGTTGAAAGAGTTTTCAAAAACGATATTCTCAGCCTTGAAGTTCGTAGCCTTCGGCCAGAGCTGTACTGTTGCGCCCCAGCGGTAATTTGCAACGTTCTTGCTGCTCTTTGAGTTTGCAAGATTGCTGTCGTAATAGCCCTTTGAGTTAGCGCTGTAATACTTATATCCTATTCCGTAATACCATGTGAGAACAACGTCGCCCTTGTCGGGTTCGTCATTGACGAAAGAGATATAAGGTGTCTGAACTATTACCTGCTGACGATACGTACCCGGTGCGATATGTATCGTTACTCTGTTTGCCTCAGATGAGGGATTGAGACTTGCCGCCCTGTCAACAGCAGCCTGTACTGTTGAGAAATTGTTGCTTCTGCCCGAATAGCCTACGTACAGGTCTGTACCTGCCGCATAGGTCTTTAGCGGCGGTATTATGGCAAGTGAAGCCATAAATACCATTAGGGCTGAAACGAATGAGATAAGCTGAAGCCTCAGCTTTCGTGTCCTGCCGACCATTAAGATCACTCCTTTGGAATTTTCAGATCTTCATTGCCTAATTGAAGATCTGTGTAAAAAATAACATTTTGTGCAATTCTTTGCTCTTATTGAAATCAGCCGCAGAATATGCTGGAATTGTCAAGAAATGTGCAGTCATAGAATACCCAAAATCTGAAATAGGCATATATCAGGCAGCGTGATGAGATCGTTGCTTTGAATTTCTTAGTG
>SFFP01000188.1 GCA_004556875.1 Ruminococcus flavefaciens | reverse complement strand
CAGATATGCATAGGAGATTCGAGCGCAATATTCAGCGATAATCAGAAGGTTACCCACAGCTATTTCCCTACTATCTATAGTATAAGCGAAAAGGATCTTGCTTCACTTAAACAGTTCGTTGAAAATGACCTTGACAATACATTGAATGATGACGAGCTTGCTGACCATTTCATAGATAAGATATTCAATGCAACAAATATCTACGATATCGACTCTAAAATTGCAAAAAAAGAAATGCGCCCAATTATCTGCGAAAAACTAAAAGAATGTGAATGGACAAAGTATTCTGATATAAATCTGAGAAGTAAATATAAATACATCAGTCTTTTCACCAGCGGCGGTGATATTCTAATAGAAGAAGATAAGATCACAATATCATATGGATCAGATGATTTTGTATTCAAAACTGACAAAGACTATTATTCAGAGATAACAGATATAATTGAAGGCAATAATGCCTCATAATTTACATGATATAGTTCATATCCCTATCGGAGCGGAAACAAGACGGTCATAGTTTCTGCTCCGATTTTTGTTGACAAAGACTCCGCGCAGATGTATACTTAATGTGATAACACTCACATTCAATGGGGAATTTTATGGAGATACTGTCTCTTATCATAAAAACCATACTCACCTTCTGCGGAGTCAATATTTACGCAATATCGCTTATGTATCTGCACGGCGCAGGAAAGATCCTTGCCGTTATAGCAGGGATAGTCTTTGTACTCGTCATGTGCCTTATCCCCTGCGGCTCAAAGGAAGACGGCAGACTTGCACGGCTTCACCGAGGAAGCTTTCTGATGAAGATATTCCTCATTACAGTGACGGCAGAGATAGCCGCCTGTATATACTTCGCCGTAAGCGGAAAATGGGGAGTCACCGTCACTGTGAATACTATCATCGCAGTTCTTCTGCTTGCGCTGATGTTTATAGTCTCAGCAGTCAGGATATACACAAGCTCAGTTCAGATAGGCATAAAATGGAGAGTTCTCGGCTTTGTATTTGCGTTTATCCCTGTGGTAAACGTGATGATACTTTTCCGTATAATAAAGCTTGCGGACGCTGAGTACAGGACAGAATGCGGCAGACTTGCACTTGACCGTTCAAGAGCAGATGAAAAGGTCTGCGCAACAAAGTACCCTATACTAATGGTTCACGGCGTATTTTTCAGAGATGTAAAGCTTGTGAATTACTGGGGCAGGATACCTAAGGCTCTCGAAAAAAACGGAGCTAAGATATACTACGGCTCACAGCAGTCCGCCGACTCTGTTGCAGGCTGTGCCGCTGAGCTGAAAGCAAGGATAGATGAGATAGTCGTAAAGGAAAACTGCGGCAAGGTAAACATAATCGCTCACTCAAAGGGCGGACTTGATTCAAGATACGCAATTTCCATGCTGGGTGCTGACGAAAAGGTTGCAAGCCTTACAACTATAAACACTCCGCACAGAGGCTGTCAGTTTGCCGATTATCTGCTTTCAAAAGTTCCCGAGACAGTAAAAAACGGCATTGCAAAAAATACAACGCCGCTATGAAAAAGCTTGGCGACCCTGCTCCCGACTTTATGGCGGCTGTCACCGACCTTACCGCATCTGCCTGTGAGGAGATGAACAAGGTCTGCAAAGATGTACAGGGCGTGTATTATCAGAGCGTCGGCTCACGGTCTGTATCCGCAAGCGGCGGACGCTTCCCCCTTAACTTTTCATATCATCTTGTGAAGTATTTCGACGGTCCCAATGACGGACTTGTCTCAGTTGACTCAATGAAATGGGGCGAGAATTTCCGCTTAGTCGAGCCAAAGGGCAAAAGGGGCATTACCCACGGCGATATCATCGACCTCAACCGCTAAAATATCAGCGATTTCGATGTAAGAGAGTTCTACATAGGACTGGTCAGTGAGCTGAAAGCAAAAGGCTTTTAAAAAAACAACTCCCGAAAGTTGCGCGCTTTCGGGAGCTTTTTTCATTATCTTATCTTTGAACCAACAGGTATGCTGTCGTCAACGAATATGACCTTTACGCCGTCAGGAGTATCAGCGGCACATATCATACCGTTGCTGTCAACTCCTCTCAGCTTTACAGGCTTGAGATTTGCAATGAGCTGTATCTTCTTGCCGATAAGGTCCTCGGGAGCATAATACTGAGCTATGCCCGATACCACCTGTCTGCCGCCCATGCCGTCGTCAAGCTGTAAGCACAGGAGCTTGTCAGACTTCTTGACCTTTTCGCAGGCTGTTACCTTGGCAACTCTTATCTCTACCTTAGCAAAGTCATCAATAGTTATCTCAGGCTTCAGCTCTATAGGCTCAGCAGGAGCTTCGCCCTTTTCCTCAGATGAGAGCTTTGCCTGTGCCTCAGCCATATTCTTTGCAAGGATAGAATTGAGTTCTTCAATTTCCTTGTCAACGTCTATTCTCGGGAAGAGTATCTCGCCCTTGTGAACAGTTACATTCTCAGGAAGTACGCCGAACTTGTCAAGCTTTTCATACTCAACATCAGCCTCGGAAGCGCCTATCTGCTCCCATACCTTTGGCATTGTAGAAGGCATAAATGGCGCAAGGAGTGCAGATGTTATACGGATAGCTTCAAGGAGATTATAGAGAACAGAGGCAAGACGTGCTTTCTTAGTCTCGTCCTTGCCAAGCTTCCACGGCTCGGTCTCGTCGATGTACTTGTTAGCGCGGTCAACTACCTTGAATATCTCTTCAAGAGCCTGCTTGAGCTTTGTCTCGTCGATGTACTTGTCCACTTCTGCAAGAAGTCCTGTGACAACTGCCTTGAACTCATCATCGAGGGCATCGCCTTCGCGCTCTGATGGGATAGTGCCGCCGAAATATTTATCAACCATTGCAACTGTACGTGAAACAAGGTTTCCGAAGCCGTTTGCAAGGTCGGAGTTTATGCGGTTTATCATTATCTCGTTGGAGAATAAGCTGTCTGCGCCCAGAGCCATCTCACGGAGGATATGGTATCTTATGGAGTCCTGACCATATCTCTCACCAAGTACGAATGGGTCAACAACATTGCCCAGAGACTTGGACATCTTCTCACTCTCACCATTTTTGCCTGCCATAGTTATCCAGCCGTGAACAGCAAGGTGCTTAGGAAGCGGCAGGTCAAGTGCCATGAGCATTGCCGGCCATATAATAGCGTGGAAACGCATGATGTCCTTTGCTACCATATGAACGTCAGCAGGCCAGTACTTCTCATAGTCATTGTATGCAGAGTTCTCATAACCGAGAGCTGTGATATAGTTTGAAAGCGCGTCTATCCATACGTATACAACGTGCTTGTCATCAAATGAAACAGGTACGCCCCACTTGAATGTGGTTCTTGAAACGCAGAGATCCTCCAGACCGGGCTTGATGAAGTTATTTACAAGCTCGACTGCTCTTGTCTTAGGACGGAGATAATCTGTTTCAAGGAGAAGCTTCTCAATGCGCTCTGCAAACGGAGACATCTTGAAGAAGTAAGCCTCCTCCTTAGCGTACTTGACAGGTCTGTGACACTCAGGACAACAGCCGTTTTCGTCAAGCTGTGAATCTGTCCAGAAGCTCTCACATGGGGTACAATATTTTCCCGAATATTCGCCCTTGTATATATATCCCTTGTCGTAGAGCGCCTTGAATATCTTCTGAACGGCTTCTACGTGATAATCGTCAGTTGTACGGATATATCTGTCGTATGATATGTTCATATAGCTCCAGAGCTTTTTAAATCTGTCAACGATAACGTCAACGTACTCCTTTGGAGTAACGCCCTGCTCTGCGGCTTTCTGCTCTATTTTAAGACCGTGTTCGTCTGTGCCTGTAAGGAACATTACGTCATAGCCCTGCATTCGCTTGTAACGTGCAATGGAATCGCAGGCAACTGTTGTATAGCAGTGACCTATATGCGGATTGCCCGACGGATAGTAAATCGGCGTAGTGATGTAAAAGGGTTTCTTTGACATAAAAATCGCTCCAATCATAAGTGTAAAAATTCCTTTTCCGAATGAAGTGTTATACTGAAAGAGCAGTCGACAAACACCCAAAAATCTGGTAGAATATAAATGATAAAACCAGAAAGGGAAAGCGACTATGAAGTACAGTA
>SFFP01000187.1 GCA_004556875.1 Ruminococcus flavefaciens | reverse complement strand
TATTCGAGGAAGCCCTTATGATGACGCATCATAAGATGTGATTCAAGTGTTCTTGTTGTTTCAAGTGCAACGCTTACTGCGATAAGGATCGTAGTACCGCCCATTGAAAGTGTTCTGAGCTGTTCGTCTGCCATCGAGATGAAGATCGGGATAACAGCGATAAATCCGAGGAAGATAGCACCAACGAGTGAGATCTTGTTGAGAACTCTCTGAATGTAGTCAGATGTTGGCTTACCAGGTCTGATACCCGGGATACCGCCGTTTGACTGACGAAGGTTGTTGGCGATCTCAATTGGATTGTACTGGATCGATACGTAGAAGTAATTGAATGCGATAATAAGAATGAAGTAGATGACTGCGTATCCCCAGCCTCTTGTGCTGAAGAACTTCAGGAACTTATCATAGAAAGTACCAGGTGTAGCCTTCTTGAACATTCCTATTGCACTTGGAAGAGACATAAACGACATAGCGAAGATGATCGGCATAACACCGCTCATGATAACCTTTATCGGAATATGTGTCTTCTGTCCGCCGTACTGCTTTCTGCCAACTACGCGCTTAGCATACTGGATCGGAATACGTCTTTCTGCCTCGTTCATGAAAACGATGAAAGCGATCTCGGCGAGTATAAATAAGAGATAACCAAGTGATACAAAGAGGTATTTGCTCGGATTATCCGCTGTGAGTTTTACGAGAAGAGCAGCATCGGTAGGGAATCTTGCTGCGATACCAGCAAAGAGGAGAATGGAAATACCATTTCCGATACCCTTGTCGCTTACTCTGTTACCCATCCATACAACGATGAGTGCACCTGCTACGAAGCAGGCAATGATAACGAAGGCTGCGAATACGCCTTCACCGCCGCTTGAATATTTCAGAGCGTGCAGTACAGAACCGTTTTCGCCATCAACGTTCATACGCTTTAATGTAAGATAATAAGCATATGACATGAAAACTGCAAGTACCATAGCAACGAAAGCTGTGATCTTTTCGATTTTCTTTCTTCCCTCTTCGCCCTCGTCACGCATTCGTTCGAGTGGCGGCAGTGCATATGTCAGCAGCTGCATGATAATGGAAGCGTTGATGAACGGTGTGATTGAAAGTGAGAAGACAGTCGCCTGTGACAGCGCACCGCCGGTGATCGTATTCATGTAATCGAGAAAGCCGCCGTCAGTTGCATTCGTATCCATCCATGCTTTTACAACATCAGGATTAAGGAATGGAACTGTAACCGCACTTCCGAATCTGAAAATTATGATCATGAGTAATGTGTATAAGATCTTTTTACGTATCTCGGGAACACCCCACGCCTTTCTCAGGGTCTGGAACACATTACATCACCTCTGTCTTTCCGCCTGCCTTTTCTATCTTCTCAACAGCACTCTGTGAGAATTTTGCAGCTTTAACTGTCAGCTTAGCGGTAAGCTCTCCATTTCCGAGGATCTTTACGCCGTCGTAAACTTTCTTAACGAGGCCGGAAGCTACGAGAAGCTCTGTATCAACTACAGTACCGTCTGTGAACTTGTTAAGATCAGAAACGTTAACAATTGCATACTTTGTAGCAAAGATGTTGTTGAAACCTCTCTTAGGGATTCTTCTTGCGAGTGGCATCTGTCCGCCTTCAAAGCCGATTCTAACGCCGCCGCCGCTGCGGGCATTCTGACCCTTGTGGCCCTTGCCTGCTGTCTTTCCGTTACCCGATCCGTGGCCTCTGCCGATACGCTTTACAGCCTTGTTGGAATCGAGTGCAGGTGTTAATTCATGAATTTTCATTTGGTTGCACCTCCTTGTTTACGCTTCTGTAACCTCAACGAGGTGTGAGATCTTCTTTATTTTACCATTTGTCTGCTCGTTGTCGGGCTGTGTTGTAACATCTCCGACCTTCTTGAGGCCAAGTGACTGAGCAGTAGCGATCTGGTCCTGCTTTCTACCAATGAGGCTCTTTACGAGCTTGATATTCTTTGCCATTTCTTACTGCCTCCTTAACCAAAAATTTCCTTAACAGACTTGCCTCTCTTAGCAGCTACATCCTTTGCAGATGTGCAGTTTACGAGGCCGTCGATTGTAGCTCTTACTACGTTGCAAGGATTGTTTGAACGAAGAGACTTTGTTCTGATATCCTTTATACCTGCAACTTCGATAACGGCACGAACAGGACCGCCTGCGATAACACCGGTACCGGGTGCAGCCGGCTTCATAAGAACTCTGCCTGCGCCGAATGCGCCAACGATTTCGTGAGGGATTGTTGTTCCCTTGAGAGCAACCTTTACAAGGTTTTTCTTAGCGTCCTCGATGCCCTTACGGATAGCATCCGGAACTTCTCCTGACTTTCCAAGTCCGAAGCCGACTGTACCATTTCCGTCACCTACAACAACGAGTGCTGAGAACTTCATGATACGACCGCCCTTAACTGTCTTTGATACACGGTTGATAGCAACAACCTTCTCAACGAACTCAGGAGCCTGTGTTTCAATATTAGCCATTGTTTTACCTCCCTCTTAGAACTTTAATCCGTTTTCACGAGCGCCCTCTGCGAGTTCCTTGACTCTGCCGTGGTAGAGGTAGCCGCCTCTGTCGAAAACTACTTCGCTGATGCCCTTATCAGCTGCGTTCTTAGCGATCATCTCGCCGACCTTGCGAGCACCCTCAACGTTGCCGCCGTTGCCCTCAAAGCCCTTATCCATGCTTGATGCAGAAGCAAGAGTAACACCGTTTACATCATCGATAAGCTGTGCATAGATATGCTTTGTCGAACGGAACACATTGAGACGGGGACGCTCGGGAGTTCCTGAGATCTTTGCACGAACTCTGCGATGTCTCTTTAATCTTGCCTTATTGCTGTCAAATTTCTTAATCATAGCAATTTGCTCCTTCTAATTACTTCTTACCCTTACCAGCTTTACCTTCCTTGCGGATGATATGCTCGCCTTCGTATCTGATACCCTTGCCCTTGTATGGCTCAGGTGGACGCTTTTCGCGTATCTCAGCTGCAAACTGACCTACAGCCTGCTTGTCGATACCGTTTACCACGATCTTGTTTGGCTGAGGAACTTCAAGCTTGATAGCGTCTGTATCCTCAAATACTACAGGATGTGAGAAACCAAGGTTAAGTGTTACCTTGTTGCCGCTCTTTGCAGCACGGTAGCCGACACCCTCGATCTCGAGAGTCTTTGAATATCCGTTTGTAACACCCTCTACCATGTTAGCGATGAGTGTTCTTGTAAGACCGTGAAGTGAACGGTGACGCTTGTCATCGCTTGGTCTTGTTACTGTGATAGTGCCGTTGTCGATCTCAATACCGAGCTCTGCACTGAACTGCTTTGAAAGCTGACCCTTAGGTCCCTTTACAGTAAGAAGATTGTTTTCATTCTTAACCTCTACACCTGCAGGAACGCTGATGGGCATTTTACCGATTCTTGACATGATCAGTATCCTCCTTACCAGATGTATGCAAGGACTTCGCCGCCGACATTAAGCTCTCTTGCCTTCTTGTCTGTAACGATTCCCTTTGAAGTTGAAACGATTGCGATACCAAGGCCTTTTCTTACCTTAGGCATATCTGCGCAGCTTGAGTAGATACGCAGACCGGGCTTAGATACTCTTCTAAGACCTGTTATAACGGGAGACTTGTTGTCGCCGTATTTAAGCGTGATTCTGATAACACCCTGCTTTCCGTCTTCGATGAGCTGGAAGCCCTTTACATAGCCCTCATCTACGAGGATCTGTGTGATGTCCTTCTTTACTCTTGAAGCGGGAACGTCAACAGTGGCGTGCTTAGCAGTATTCGCATTGCGAATTCTTGTTAAAAGATCAGCGATTGTATCAGTTATCTGCATGCCGAATGACCTCCTTCTTGTATTTTACCAGCTTGCCTTTTTAACACCAGGAATCTGACCGTCGTGTGCAAGCTCTCTGAAACAGATACGGCAGATGCCGAACTTTCTGAGATATGCGTGCGGTCTGCCACAGATCTTACATCTGTTGTAAGCTCTTGTGGAATACTTGGGAGTTCTCTGCTGCTTGTTTATCATTGCCTTCTTAGCCATTTAAAAATCCTCCCTGATTACTTAGCGAACGGAGCGCCCATAAGGGTA
>SFFP01000186.1 GCA_004556875.1 Ruminococcus flavefaciens | reverse complement strand
TACCTTAACGATAGGAGTAAAGCCTATCTTGCTCTTTACTTTTTCAGCAATTCTCTTGCTGAGTGAAGCGAAGTCAACATCGCCTGTAGACTCAACGTATATACGCATAGTATCCTTGCCGTCAAGGTGAGAGATACGGATCTGGTATTCGCTGTTTATCTCGCTGAATTCTGCAAGGACTTCCTCTATCTGGCTCGGGAATACGTTAACGCCCTTTATCTTCATCATGTCGTCTGTACGTCCCATGATAGTGTCAAGACGAGGATAGCATCTTCCGCACTTGCACTTTCCCGGAATAATTCTTGAAAGGTCGTGAGTTCTGTAACGGATAAGAGGAGCGCCCTCCTTAACGAGAGTTGTGATTACTATTTCGCCCATTTCTCCGTCGGGAACAGGTTCACCTGTCTTAGGGTCGATCACTTCGATATAGAGGAAATCGTCCCAGTAGTGCATACCTTCGTTGTATTCGCAGTTTATACCGATACCGGGACCGTAAATTTCGGTAAGTCCATAGATATCGTAAAGCTCGATACCGAGAGACTCAGAGATGTGCTTGCGCATCTTGTCGCTCCATCTTTCAGAGCCGATAACGCCCTTTTTGAGGTGGATATTCTCCTTTATGCCGCGCTTCTCGATCTCTTCTGCAAGGAGAAGTGCATATGAAGAAGTAGAGCAGAGAACTGTGCTCTTCATAGACTGCATCATTTCAAGCTGCTTGTCGGTATTTCCCGGACCCATAGGTATTACCATAGCGCCAAGCTTTTCAGCGCCGTTCTGAAAGCCGATACCTGCTGTCCAGAGACCGTAGCCGGGGGTTATCTGTATTCTGTCCATGTTTGTGATGCCTGCTGTTTCATAGCAGCGCTTGAACATGATAGCCCAGTCGTCAACGTCCTTAGCTGTATAAGGGATTATTACAGGAGTACCTGTAGTTCCCGATGATGAGTGTATACGGACTATCTCCTCTTCGGGAGCAGTCATAAGTCCGAGAGGGTAAGCATCACGGAGATCCTTTTTCTCGGAGAATGGGAGCTTTGTGAAGTCCTCGGGAGTTTCAACGTGAGTGATGCCTGCTTCTGCAAGCTTTTTTCCGTAGAAGCTGCCTGCCTCAACGAGAGCCTTTATACGGTCGTTGACGAGGTCAAGCTGTGCCTGTGTTATCTGCATTTTCTTCTTTCCTTTCGATCATAGACTATAACGCAGAGCCTTGCTGTTAAGCTCTACAAACTGCGGTTTAACTGTCTTTTTCATGGTGTCCTCTATGTCGTCTACAGAGAACGGCAGTACGTCATTTCGCACAGACGCTCCCAGCATTATCATATTGAGTACCTTAGGTGAGCCTATTTCTTCACAGGCTTTAGTGCCGTCAACGAGAATCACATTCTTCACGTTGCGCTGGAGATACTCTATCATTTCGTTTCCTGTATAGTCAGAACCGCTTAATGTAGCAGTAACAGGCATTATAGGGTGGGTATTGACTACCACCTGTCCGCCGTCCTTGAGGTAAGGCAGCATACGTACAGCCTCAGCAGGCTCAAAGCCGATGATGATATCGGCGGTTTTCTCAGGGAACATAGGGCAGTAGATGTCATCACCAAGTCTCAGGAAGCTGAAAACGCTTCCGCCCTTCTGAGCCATACCGATAGTTTCGGCGCTCATTACAGGGATATCATGCTCCATAGCTGTAGCGGCTATAAGCTTTGAGGTGAGGACGATACCCTGACCTCCTACGCCGCAAATAAGGATATTACTCTGCATTCCTGCCACCTCCTATAGCTCCGAAAGGACATACCTGCGAACAGAGTCCGCAGCCTGTACAAAGTGAATTTTCGATAGTAACCTTGCCGCCGCTCATAACGATACCCGGGCAGCCGAGAGTCTTTATGCACTTTTTGCAGGTGGTGCACTTATCAGGGTCTATAACAGCAGGTTTGCCGCTCTTGATGAGCACAGCGCATGGCGACTTGAAGATAATAGCCTTTACTCCCTTTTCTGCGGCTACACGCTTAACTGTATCTATAGAAGTTTTGAGGTCGAGGGGGTCAACTGTCTCAACAGTCTTTACTCCAACGCCCTTGAGGACTTCCTGTATGCTTACTTTTTCAACTACCTCGCCCATCATGGTGCGTCCAGTACCGGGGTGAGGCTGATGACCTGTCATGGCGGTTGTTGAGTTATCAAGAACTACCAGAGTCATGTCTGCCTGATTATATACAGCGTTTACAGCGCCTGTGATAGCAGATGCAAAGAATGTAGAGTCGCCGACGAAAGCAAAGCAGTTCGTATCAGGCTCTATTTTGCCGATACCCTGTGTGATATTAACGCCTGCGCCCATACAGAGACAGGTATCTACCATATCGAGGGGCATAGCGTTTCCGAGGGTGTAACAGCCGATATCTCCGCAGAATACGCTCTTTTTGCCCTTCATTGCTTCCTTTACTGCAAAGAATGAAGCTCTGTGAGGACAGCCTGCACAGAGTACAGGAGGTCTTACAGGGAGTGCGGGGGGAGCTTCTGTCTCAGCCGCAGCAGGCATTTCCCAGCCCATGAATTCGGAAATATTTCCTGCTACAGAAGCACAGGTATTTTCACCTGCGGTCTTGACATTGTGGGTGAGTTTGCCCAGTATTTTGGCGTTGAGGTGATACTTTCCGCAGATATAGGTCAGCTCACGCTCGATAATGGGGTCAAGTTCTTCAATGCAGAGTACCTCGTCAAGACCTTCGAGGAACTTTACTGCTGCCTGTTCGGGGAAAGGAAAAGGAGTAGACACCTTGAATACCTTAGGTGCGTTCTTTCCGCGGAGAGCCTCCATAGTGTAGGTATAGCTGATACCGTGAGTAGCGATACCCTTGCGGCAGCTCTTGTCGCCTGCCTCTGTGATGATATTTCTGTTATAGTCAGAGAATACCTGTGAAAGCTCAGCATTGCGCTCTTCGATGTGGATATGAGCGTTGTATGAAAGGCGCGGGAATATTACCCATTTAGAAGAGTCCTTGATAAAGCCTTCGGGCTTGTTTATCTTGTATTCCTCTTTGTCCTTTACTTCGATAGATGCGTAGCCGTGACAGACTCTTGTAGTAGGTCTGAAAAGTACGGGTGTGTGGTATTTTTCTGAATATTCAAAAGCTTCCTGTATCATGTCGTAAGCTTCCTGTACCGACGACGGGTCAAAGCAAGGGAGCTTAGAGAAAGAAGCAAAATGTCGTGTATCCTGTTCTGTCTGTGATGATATCGGACCCGGGTCATCTGCAACGAGTATTACCATGCCGCCCTTTACGCCGATATAAGCGAGGCTCATGAGTGGGTCAGAAGCAACGTTGAGACCTACCTGTTTCATGGTCACCATTGAACGTGCACCGCTGTAAGCAGCGCCTGCGCCAAGTTCGAGTGCGGCTTTTTCGTTTACCGACCATTCAACGTATATAGAGCCGTCGTTGACCTTTGCAGTTGTTTCGAGTACCTCCGTTGACGGAGTTCCCGGGTAGCCTGAGACTAAGTTCAGACCTGCTGCCACAGCACCGCGTGCTATAGCTGCATTACCCATTAAAAATTCTTTATGCATAGTCTCTCTCCTTCGGGGAACTTAAAAGTTCCGTATAAAATCCATACGTAATATAATTATATCATTATGGTGAAGCAATGTCAAATGGCGCGGATAAAGAAAAAGGACTGCTGAAAGCAGTCCTTTATGTTTATTCTGTTGGTTCTTCGTTTTCCTCGGGGTTAAGGATTATATCTTCTTCATCGGGGATCTGTTCTGAAACGGCTGAGAAATCATATTCAGTGAAATCCTTTACCTTTTTCAGCTTAACTCTGAGGTTTGATTCGTCGTCAACGATAAGGCAGCCGTCATCATCAAGCTTTATGCTGAAGCCCTCATAATCGCCCCACATATAGAGCTGATCTTTCTTTTCGGGAGCCCATTCGTATGTCTGAGGATCACCAATTATTGACATAACAGAGCTTTTATCATCAAACATTTCAAGGCGGAAAGCTACATTTATAGGATATTCTCCAAGCTTATCGGTATAGATCTCGCCGTCAGAGCTTACCTCGAAAGCTTCCCATTTGCCCATGAAGCCGCTGTAATCCACC
>SFFP01000185.1 GCA_004556875.1 Ruminococcus flavefaciens | reverse complement strand
TCACCGCTCTTTTCGGGGTGGAACTGTGCTCCGTAAACGTATTTTCCATCGTATACAAGTGCAGGGACTCTTCCGCCGTACTCAACATATGCGGCGATATTCTTATCCTCGCAGTGCGCCTTATATGAGTGTACAAAGTAGACATACTCGTTATCACCCACATTTTCAAGGAGCGGACAGTTATTGAGCTTTTCGAGCTTATTCCAGCCCATGTGTGGGATTATAAGCTCAGGCTCTTCCATTTTTCTTACACTTCCGCCCACAAGACCAAGTCCGTCGCATTCCTCAAACTCATATCCTTTATCGAATATGAGCTGCATACCGAGGCAGATACCGAGAAACGGCTTCTTTGCAGCTTCTTCCTTGATAGTATCCACAAGTCCTGTAGCTTCAAGCTTTCTCATAGCGGCAGGAAACGCGCCAACTCCGGGAAGTATAACAGCATCCGCAGACTTTACTGACTCTTTGTCGTTTACAAGTCTGCTCTCAAGTCCGAGATAATCAAGTGCATTCTTTACACTGAAAATATTTCCTGCGCCGTAATCAATTATCGCTATCATCAGAGAACTCCTTTCGTTGATAAGGTAGAACCGTCTGAATTTTCAGTAACAGCCGTTTTCAGAGCGTGTGCAACTGCCTTATAAACTGCCTCCGCCTTGTGGTGGTCATTGCTGCCGTAAAGCAGGTTAATATGCAGCGTCATGCCTGAATTAAAGGCAAACGCGCGGAAGAATTCTTCTGTCATGCAAAGGTCATAGCCGCCGCAGCTCTGATTTGTGAATTCACAATTGAACACAAGGAACGGACGGTTGCTAAGATCAAGGCTTGCCATTGCAAGGGACTCGTCCATAGGTATATAAGCTGTTCCATAACGTACTATTCCTGCCTTTGTGCCGAGAGCCTGTCCGAGAGCAGCTCCGAGAGCAATTCCTGTGTCCTCAATAGTATGATGACAGTCAACGTGGAGATCACCCTTGACCTTGACAGTCATACTTATTCCGCTGTGTACCGAAAGTGCAGTCAGCATATGATCGAAAAAACCGATACCTGTGTCAATGTCAGCCTTGCCTTTTCCGTCAAGAGCAACGTATATCTTTATCTGCGTCTCTTTTGTTTCACGTTCGATAGTTCCTGTACGCATAGTGACCTCCATATTATTTATTGAAGTACCTGTCAAGTACCTCTATGAACCTTGTATTTTCAGCCTCTGTGCCTGCTGTGACTCTGATATATCCCTTGAACTTTCTGATAGCTATTGAGTTTTCAAGCATAAAGCTGTATATCTTTTCAAATTCGTCTGTCTTGACAAAAACGAAATTCGTACATGGCTCGTATATCTTTTCAAAACAGCCGTACTTCTTGTCTATTGCAAGAATATCGCTGTAGAGCTTCTTTGTATTTGCAATGATAGTGTCGCGGCACTGTGCAAGATAATCCTTTTCGCTGAGGATATCAGCAACAATAGTCTGAGCAACTGTATCATTGTTGTACGGCGACTTTGCCGCACGGATAGCATTTGTTATGGTCCTGTTTGCAACTGCAAAGCCAAATCTTACCGCCGCAAGTCCTATAGCCTTTGAGCAGGTCTTGAGGATGATAAGGTTATCGTACTTGTCAGCATCGGAAAGTATGGACTGATCCCAGAAATCCATATATGCTTCATCAAGAATAACGAGACAGCCGTCAAGAGCCTCTATTATCTTTTTCACAGCCGCTCTGTCAAGACCTAATGATGTAGGGTTGCAGGGATTTGAGAAGATAAGTCCCTTTGCACCGTTTTCCTTGCAGAAAGCAATGAGCTTATCGGGATCAATAGTGAGGTCAGCTTCTTTCTGATAAGTCGCAACATTAACTTCATAAAGCTGAGCATAGAACTCATACATAGAGAAATCATTTGACACGTTCACGATAGTGTCTCCTGCCTCAAAGAAACAGCTTGATATTATGCTGATAAGCTCGTCTGAACCGTTTCCTGCGCTGATAAGCTCTTCGGGAACATTGTAAAGCTCGGAAAAAGCCTTCGTGGGAGCTTTTGCAAGGCAGTCGGGATAGCGGTTGAAATCTATCTGAGATATGCTCTTGTTTATCTTTGCCTTTAAACTGTCAGAAAGATTGAAACAGCTCTCATTTGCGTCAAGTCTTATTTCGTAGTGTCCTGTGATCGGATCATAGGGCACTAAATTTATCAGCTTTTTATTAAGTTTGTAACTCATAATTTATCCTTTCCGAAAAAACACCTATAGGGCAGCTGTTTTTCAAGCCGCCCCATTGCGTGATTTAGTCTTCAAATCTAACCTTGATAGCGTTAGCGTGAGCAGTAAGTCCCTCGCGCTCTGCAATAAGAACGATATCGTCCTTAGCCTGTCTGAGAGCTTCCTCAGTGTAGTAGGTATAAGCTGTACGCTTTGTAAAGCTTGCTACTCCGAGAGGCGAGAAGAAACGCGCTGTACCGCTTGTAGGCAGAACGTGGTTAGGTCCTGCATAGTAGTCGCCCAGAGGCTCTGAAGCATAGTGACCGAGGAAGATCGAACCTGCGTTGTCAAGGCTTCCCAGAAGCTCAAAAGGATTCTCCATGAGGACTTCAAGGTGCTCGGGAGCTATCTCATTTGCAAGCTCTACGCACTTTTCGCGGCTGTCTGCGATAATGATAGCGCCATAGTCTTCAAGTGACTTTTCGATGATATTCTTTCTTGCAAGATATTCCTTCTGACGATCTATTTCCTTGATAGTTTCATCAGCAAGCTTTTCGCTTGTAGTTACCATAATTGCAGAAGCAAGCACATCGTGCTCAGCCTGTGACATAAGGTCAGCCGCAGCAAACTTAGGATTTGCTGTTTCATCAGCTATAACAAGTATCTCACTTGGTCCTGCTATCATGTCTATATCAACCGTTCCGTAAAGGAGCTTCTTTGCTGTAGCAACGTAGATGTTTCCCGGACCTACTATCTTATCGCACTTAGGTATCTCTTCTGTACCGTAAGCAAGTGCGGCGATAGCCTGTGCACCGCCTGAAAGGAACACTCTGTCAACGCCGCAGATAGCAGCTGCAACAAGGATATCCTTGTTAGGTGTACCGTCCTTCAGCGGAGGAGTTACCATGATTATCTCCTCAACACCTGCTATCTTTGCAGGAATAGCATTCATAAGAACGCTTGACGGATAAGCAGCTGTGCCGCCCGGTACGTAAAGACCTACTCTGTGGAGTCCGCGCACACGCTGTCCCATTATAACGCCGTTTTTCTTTGGAGAGATAAAGCTCTGCTCTACCTGTCTCTTGTGGAAATCAGCGATATTCTCCTGAGCATTGAGAAGTGCATCAACGAATTCCTGATCAGCCTCTGTAAGAGCGTCATTGATGACATCTCTCGGAACTTCATAATATTTAGGAAGACTTCCATCAAATTTAAGTGTATAATTCTTAACGGCTTCGTCACCGTTTTCCTTTACATTCTCAATAATTTCCGATACGACTTCCGTTACCTTCTTATTGGTCTCGCCGCTTCTCTTTTTAAGGTCATTGAGGAAAGCAGCTTCGTCTGTACCGTTTGCAAATATTTTCTTCATTAAAGATTCTCCTCTATAAGTGTGATAAGTCGTTCAATTTCGGCGTGTCTCATTTTAAGGCTTACGGTATTGGCAATAAGTCTTGCAGAGATAGGTGCAACGTCCTCGATGACTTCAAGTCCGTTTTCCTTGAGAGTTGTACCTGTCTCAACGATATCAACGATACCGTCTGCAAGCTCGAGAAGCGGAGCAAGCTCCACAGAACCCTCTATCTTGATTATCTCAGTATCCATGCCCTTCTTTTCAAAGAAGCTTCTTGCAACATTAGGATACTTTGTGGCGATAGTCTTGATACCATAGCCGCTGTAGAAATCATAGCCCTTCTTTGTAGCAAGTGCGAACTTGCATCTGCCAAATCCGAGATCTACAAGCTCATAGAACTTGCCTTTCATCTCCATGATAGTGTCCTTGCCCACAACGCCCATATCGCACACACCATGCTCAACGTATGTGATAACATCGTTTGCCTTTGCAAGAACTACTTCAAGATTTGCATCAGGTACAGGAAGTATGAGCTTTCTGCCCTTTTCGCGGACTGCTGTA
>SFFP01000184.1 GCA_004556875.1 Ruminococcus flavefaciens | reverse complement strand
TCCTCTAACGTATGACAATGCCAACTCTTCATCGGTCATTTCATTTAGTCTTATCATTTTAATTCAATTTTTTAGTGAAGTAAATGATGTTTCAATAGGCTTTAGAATTTTATTTGTTATTATATAATAATGTTCTCTCTTTTGCGTTTTTATCTTTTTCATAGATGTTCAACACACTTGCAAAAGTAAGTATAAATGTTTGTTTGAACAAATTTTTTTCTTTATAGAAGCGGGACGTATATGTTCCCTGAAAGGAGGCTATAGAATGCAGACTCGCCATGAAATAATTATTTATATAAAACGCCTGGCTTATTACGCTGCTACGCAGGGTCGGGATGAAGGTAGGCTAGATGCAATGATTTTTCCACTAATTGAGGCAGTAAACGCTTATTATTCGGTAGATATTACTGCAAATATAGCACAGGCTATTGAGGCTATTACGCATGCCCTAGTGAGAACTGGTATAGTCTATGCTGACGGTAGTTCTGACGCAGGAAGTGGCGCTGAGCCAGCAGGTTATAACGATGTAAGAGTTTTCTTCGAGGAGGCTAACAGGCGACTGCTGTCGACTACAGAAGAAGCATTTAATTCAAGTATTAACGAGGTTACTCCGGAAAGTTCCGAAGGAAATGATGTTGCTGAGCCGTACTATGTGAGTAGCCTCGTTGATAGTTTAACAGCGGACTATACAGCCAATGTAACCGGAGTGACTGAATATCTTAAGGCAATTGCTGCATATGGCAACAGTGCAGGGCTTGGGAATGCACTACAGAAGCTTCTGGAGCCGAAAGAGATAAAGACTGTTCCCAGTATGGCTGATATTGCTAAAGATATCTATATAGGCAGAGGCTACAAGGAGCTGATAGAGTTTCAAGGCATTGATATCTACATTCCTGCCAGTATTGGAGGTGCGGGCAATGCCTAGGGCACCAAAACCGGCAAGAAGTACGAAAGGAGCCAACACAAAGTGCGAGATTGCTACAAGGATAGCAGTCGAAGATAAGCTTGCTGGTGTTGGAATATCCTCAGTACCGCCCCGTGACTTCAGCAAAGAACGTGCAGATATATATATATGGCTGCATAAGGCGCTGAACCCCAGTGGTGTACTGTCAAAATTAGATACAGCTACATTTAGGCAGGCGTGCATTATTATAGACCGGCTGAATGAGATTGATCGTATGATTGACGATGAAGGCGTGACTGACAAAGAGCTGCGTGTAGCCAGAACTGATTATTTTAAGCAGTATCTTAATATCTGCTCTGAGCTCTGCTTGTCACCTGCAGCACGCGCTAAAATGGGAACATTGGTAGCGAACAAGCAAAAAGAAACTGATCCGCTGCTTGAGGCGCTGGGAGGTGATGGGCGTGCTTAGCAAAAAGCATCCGTCGTATGTATATGCGAAAGCTGTTGCTGAAGGCAGCATTAACGCGCCTAGGTATGTAAAGCTGCAGTGTCAGGAGTTCCTCTTGATAGCTAATGACAAGCTGGCCAAGTATCGGATTGATGATGTACTGGTGGATAAAATTGACCGCCTGCTGAATCTGCTGATTATGGCTAAAGGCTTACAGGCAGGGCAAAGCGTAAAAAATGCTTTGGCAGGCTTCCAGTGGCTGCTGATTATTGCAGTACTGTGTACTGTTTATAGGGATAATCCTCAAAAACGTCGATATGAAAACTGTGTGTTTGAAATTTGTAGAAAGAATGGTAAAACGTTTATCGTTGCCGTTCTTTTTTTGTTGCTGTTTTTTCTGGAGCCCAGATTTTCAAAATTTTACTCCGTCGCACCTGATGGCAGCTTGTCACGTGAGGTGAAAACGGCGCTGGATGATATTCTTTCGATGTCTCCGGCGTTAAACGGCACGTATAAAGGCAAGCTTAAATTCAAGAAGTTGCGTGATTCCGTTAAGTGTCAAATTACCGACAGCGAATATATCCCGCTGAATTATTCAACCAGCAGGCTGGACGGCAAGCTGCCTAACGTGTTCCTTGTCGACGAAGCGGGTGCGTTGCCTAACACTTATCCGATTGAGGCTATGCGTTCCGGTCAGCTGACTATCCTGAATAAATTAGGCTTTGTAATTTCTACAAAATATCCGACTATCAATAATCCTTTTGAGGATGAAGTGGGATATGCAAAGAAGGTTCTTGATGGCCAGGTGGAAGACGATGCTATTTTTAGCCTGCTCTATGAGCCTGACAATAAAACAGATTGGACAACTGATGACGGAGTTCTGGAGCAGGCAAACCCTCTTGCTCTTGAAGTGCCGGAGATAATGGCTGACTTGAAGAAAAAGCGTATCCAGGCTATTGAAGTTCCGTCAAAGCGCGAAAACTTTGTAACCAAACACTGTAATATTTCCTACTCAGGTCAAGGTTCTGAATCTTACGTATCCATGGAGGACCTGCAGGCTTGCCGGTCTGATGAGCCTATAGACTGGAACGGCAGGGAAGTATATTTAGGTGTTGACTTGTCAATGTCTAACGATAACTGTGCTGTAGGCATAGCAGCTTATGACGAAAATACTGATATGGTGCTTATTGATGCGCTGGCTTTTATCCCAGAAGGAAAAATTGACGAGAAAAATAAGCTCGAAAAAATCAACTATTACGAGTTCATTGAAGCTATGAAATGTGTCGCCTGCGGTGATCGTACTGTAGACTATGCTGTAATTGAAAGTTTTGTGCTGCAGCTTGAAGAAAAGCTGGGGTGCAAAATATGCAGTATCGGTTATGACCGGTATAATGCAATTTCTTCCGCCCAGAAATGGGATGATGCGGGCCTTGTCTGCATAGAAATTCGTCAGCACAGCTCATTGCTGCATGCTCCGACGAAATGGCTGTCAGAGCTTATTGAAAACGGGAAAATGCGCTATGAAAGTAATAAGCTGTTGGAAATCAACTTCAATAATGCCAGATGCACCTATGATACTAACCTTAATCGCTACGTCAACAAGAAGAAATCTAATGGCAAGGTGGATGAGGTGGTAGCTATTATCAATGCTCTGTATCTGCTTCAGCAGGATGTAATACTTAAAAATACCCTTGATTGGGCAGTACAAATATAAAATTTTGGGAGAAAGGAGGTAATGATGGTGTTCGATTTTTTTAGGAAAAAAGAAAAACGCTATACTGAGGCAGAAATCGCAAGCATCCTATCTGGACAAGTCTTTCATAGTAGAATCGCCAAGGATGAAGCTATGAATATTCCTGCTGTTGGTACTGCTGTCAATTTTATAGCTGGCACAATCGCTGGTCTACCGATTAGACTCTATCGAAAAGATGGCGATAACGTGACAGAAGTCCTCGATGACTATCGACTCAAACTCCTCAACGATGACACGAACGATTTACTCGATGCCGAACAATTTAAGAAGGCAATTATCTCAGATATGCTCCTCGATGGCGCAGGATATGCCTACATCGATAAGAGAGGCAACACGATTGTTGGTCTCTATTATGTCGAGAGACAATACGTTAACATTGTTTTGGGAGCGGATCGTGTGAAAAAAAGCGTGGACATTTGGCTAAATGGTGTCAAATGCAGAGAGTTTGATTTGTTCCGAGTAACACGAGATACTGTCGATGGTATCACAGGTACAGGCATCCTTGACTCTCACTCTCTCCTGTTCTCGACCATGTACAATGCGTTAAAGTATGAGAACACAAGCGTGTCCACAGGTAGCAAGCGAGGATTTCTCAAGGCATCTCGAAGGCTAGACAAAGAGATGATGGATGAGCTTAAATCGGCTTGGCGAAAGCTGACATCTACGGACAGCGAGGATAACAGCAATGTCCTCGTGCTTAATGAAGGTATCAGCTTTGAGAGCGCAAGCTCTACTGCTACGGAGACTCAGCTCAACGAGCTTAAGAAGACCAACAGCGATTTGGTCTACAACATCTTTGGTCTCAATGCATCACTCTTTAATACAAGCTCAACTGATGTTGATGGTATCTATCTTAACAGCATTAAGACAGGTGTCTTGCCTATTGTTGAGGCATTTAACACAGCAATTAATAAATTTCTTCTGTTAGAGAGCGAAAAAGGCTCTTATTTTTTTGCTGTGGATACAAGTGAAATCCTAAAAGGTAACATCAAAGACAGGTACACAGCCTATGATGTTGCCATTAAA
>SFFP01000183.1 GCA_004556875.1 Ruminococcus flavefaciens | reverse complement strand
AACTTCCGCAAGAAAATGGGAAGTGCCGACTACGCCGCAGCCTCTCCGCTGATGAGACAGGTGCTTGTCAAGACCGTCAATGAATATGACATCGGGAGTATTTCCTGTCATTATCTGTGTAGTAAGCTCCTTCATAGCGTCACTGTATGTAATGCCATCTTTCATACCCACCTGATACTCAACCTTGACATTCCTGTTTTTAGCGGCAAATCCGCTTACAAGCTTTGCAATGCCGCCGTTTCTTTCAAGGCTGTAGACTTTAAGCTCAGAGGTTATGGCGTTTTCAAGCTCAGGGTCGTATTTATATGAGTATGCACCGCTTGTAAATACGGAATACAGCGTACCATCCTCCATACAGTATATACATATCAGTGTATCGGAAGGGTCTCCGAAACGGCTTATAAGTCCGTCCATAAGCTGTTCGATATAATTTCCATTTCGGTAATAATGGAAAAGACCGTCCTCACAGGCAATATAGATATCATCATTTATCGATATTATAGCAGTGAGCACCTTTTGAGTCGCCGTAAAGTATCTCATCCCCCACTATATCAAAGAAATAAAGTGATTCTCCTTCTACATCAGCAAGCTGTTTTACCGAGCCTGTTTTAACGTCGATTTCTACTAATTTCTCATAATCCGCAGCAAAAAGCCTGCCGCTTTCAGAAAACTCAGCACATATTGCAAAAGCGATATCTTTTACTTCGGTTGCATTTCCGTCAGCATCTATTACATGATTTCCTTTTGTTCCCTGTGTAAAAAATCCGCTGTCTGAAGCAGCAGTTATCCTGTATATATCAAGGTCGCTGTTTTTCTCAAGGTTGTCGTCAACGCTTCGGAATAATCTTGTTCCGTCCTTTGAGATATAGCACAGCTCATTTGTATATGGAATATATGAACCTGTCTTATCGCCAATTTTCGTTACCTCTGATATTGCGTTTCCAAAATCACCGTATGCGAAATCAAGCTTTTTCTCTGTATATCCGCCCTTTGACGAAAGCGGCTTTACCGGACTTTTTCCCGCTGCTGCATGATGTCAGCGGAGCAAGCATTGCAAGTGATATTATCATTGTTATTGCTTTTTTTATTGAGTTCATTTCCGTTGCCTCCTTGACTTTATGATTATATAATATCACATCAATCTCTAAAACTCCTCTAAATAATCTCTAATTTTTCTCTAAATCTTTCCATATTCTGTTTTTTGTGCTATACTGTTATAAGAAAAACTGAAAGGAATACTTCTATGCGTATACTTATTATAGAGGACGACAGGGAGCAGTGTACGCTCCTGCAATTCCGACTTGAAAAGGAAGGCTATTCCGCTGACCTTTGCTATGACGGCGATGACGCTGACTATTATCTCAGCCGCAATGCCTATGACCTTGTGCTTCTCGACTGTATGCTCCCCCACAAGGACGGACTTACCATACTTTCGGAAATGCGCAGAAATGGTAATGAGACTCCCGTCATAATGCTGACTGCCCTCGGCGAGCTGAATGACAAGATAAATGGTCTTGACTGCGGCGCTGATGACTATGTTGTAAAGCCGTACGAATTCGGCGAGCTTATGGCACGTATAAGGTGCAGGCTTCGCCGTCCCACAGGCATCGAAAGTCTCGACAAGCTTACCATAGGCGATATCAGCTATAACGCTGAGGGAAAGCTTCTGACAGGTCCTGCCGAAAGCTGTACCCTTTCAAACAAGGAAAGCGAGCTTATGGAGCTTTTTATGCGAAATCCCGACCAGACTATCTCGCGCCAGACCATACTCTCAAGGATATGGGGCGCTGACTATGAGATAGAGGACGGAAACCTTGACAATTACATATATTTCGTCCGCAGAAGGCTAAAAAAGGTGGGAAGCAGGATAGCTGTCAAGACCGTTCACGGTATCGGCTATCGCCTGTCGACGGAGGTCTGACCATGTTCAAAAAGGTACATATACGGCTTACACTGCTGTTTACAGGAGTCTGTACCCTTGTTATCGCCATAATGTCTGCGCTTTATCTGTTTCTCAGCTGGAGCAATATCAAAAACAACAGCTTTATGAGCTTCAGAACGGATATAGCCAATTTCAGCTCAACTCTTACATACGACAGCGTGATATCTCAGAACTGGCTGGCTAATATAAAAAACAACTACAGCTACAGACTGTTTATCTATGAAAATAACAAGCCTTTGCTCAACACTGAGGAAATCATGGACGATGACAGCACTGTGCTCATAGACGGCATAAAAACCGCCTTTTCAGAAGATATCCGGCGTCTTGGCAGATATACCGACTCTGTAAATCACGATGAATTTGAATACTCAGTAAACAATAAAAAATACTATGTGGGTATCATATGCAGGTCAAGCGAAAAATGTATATCCGAGATATATGCGATAAATCCATTAAAAGATGAAACAGACCAGTTTCACCGACTCATATTCAGCTTTCTTATGATAATCCTTATAGCGGCAGCTGCACTTTTCGTATTCTCCTATTTCTTCACAAAGCTTCTGTTAAGCCCTGTGAAAAAGGCACATCAGCAGCAGGCACACTTTATCGCGGCGGCTTCCCATGAAATAAGAAATCCTGTAAATACCATCATCTCTGCACTTGACGCTATGGAGACAAGTGATGGCGAACAGCAGAAGGAATTCTCGAAAATTGCCCGAAAAGAGGGCAAAAGACTTGCGCTCCTCACAGAAGACCTGCTGACACTTGCCCGCTCTGACAACGGAAGCTTTACCGCAAAAACCGCTCCTGTCGAGCTTGATACACTTATCCTTGACTGCTATGAAGCTTTTATCGCTCCTGCAAAGGAAAAAAATATCAGCATTTCCGTAGAGCTTCCCGACGAAAACGTTCCAAAGGCTATGGCTGATGCGGACAGGATAAAACAGGTAATATCCATTATCCTCAGCAATGCAGTAAGCTATACTCCCGATGGCGGAAAAATCAAAATTGCCTATACTTCGGACAATTCGCGGCATATCATACGCATTTCCGACAGCGGCAGCGGCATTTCTGCCGAAGA
This sequence comes from Ruminococcus flavefaciens, assembly GCA_004556875.1. GTDB lineage: Bacteria > Bacillota > Clostridia > Oscillospirales > Ruminococcaceae > Ruminococcus > Ruminococcus flavefaciens_S. The sequence goes on along the minus strand of SFFP01000183.1, from coordinate 2,123 downwards.
CCGACAGCATATCTTCGAGCGCTTTTACCGCGCTGACCGTTCTCGCACCGACCGCAGCCATTTCGGTCTCGGTCTTTCTATCGCAAAAGAGATAATCGACCTGCATAAAGGCAGTATCTCAGTTGATGACAGCGAACTCGGCGGTTCATGCTTTGTTATAACACTACCATTAAATAATTAAAACCATCATACATATATTTTGCCCCTAAGCTTTCTTCAGACCGCTTAGGGGCGTTTTTTCATTATAAAGGGAAAAGCTCCGACAAACGGAGCTTTCGGAAGGAGTATGGAAGTACGGAAGCTAATGCTCCCGAACCTGTATTTAAAACAAGCTGCCCCTTGATATTAAGGGAAGGGTCAAGGGCACAGCTGAAGAAGATGTCAGTTTACACTTGCGTAAACAGGTTTATGAGCTGTGCGCTCAAGATTTTTATATATTTCAAGCCATATATTCTTGCCGGGCTGAGTCTTTCTTATTCTTTCTCTGCGTACAGGGTCGAAAAAGCTCTTAAACTCTTCAAGCTCATCAAGAAAGCTGTCATTATACTTTCTCAGCATGATATCAAGATTGTCCTTCCACTCGCTGTAGCGCTTGCTGTCATAGTTTTCCTTTTCGTAAAGATGAAGAACAGCTACCTCAGGATTATAAACTATATCCACACCGTTTTTCATCATACGATAACCGAATTCCCAGTCCTCTATCTCCTTTTCGCGGAAATTATCATCTATTCCGCCGTATCTTCTGATACATTCCATAGGGATTGACAGATTAGAGGTCTGAGTGAATATCATTTTATACTGCACCTTATCAAAGTCATAATAATAAGGCTCAAGCATTTTAAGGCGGATATCCTTAATGAAATAATAGCTCTTGTGCTTGTCAAGGCCGTAATTCTCAGGCTCTGTGAGCCAATAGCGTATACCATTTCTCAAAAGCTCTCTGTTTTCAAAGAATACCTTGTCATTGTCCTCAAAGACCTGCTTTGTAAGACCAAACTGCATTACGGGTCTGCCGTGTTTCTTGTATGCAGAATAATGACCTGATACAAAATTCTTTGAAGCTATCTCATCGCCGTTGATGAATATAAGAAGCTCACCTGATGCTCTTCTTATGCCATGATTTTTTGCCTGTCCCACTCTGCATTCAGGAAGAGTAAAACAGCGGACTCTGACTTTAGGCTCATATTCAGCGATATAGTCTGCGAGATCATCACTTTTGCCGTAGTTGATAAAGATCAGTTCATAGTCGTCATGATCGAAATCCTGATTTTCGAGTGAATGAAAAACTCTCTTCACTCTGTCAGTTGAGTAGGAATAAGGTATGATTATGCTGCATTTCATATTAATTCTCCTATTTTAATATTTTTTTCTTTTTTTACGGTATATCCCCATACCGTTTTTAGTAATCCCCCTGCTTTGAAAGCAGATATTTATACCAAATGTAACCATAGTATATTATAGCGTTAATTGGGTGTAAATTTCAATAAAAATGCGCGAAGTGTAATTTTTGAGCGTGAAATGTAGACTTTTGTTCATACTTCATTCACTTTTTTCCATAAACCAACTTGCAAACCATTGACAAACTATGAATATTATAGTATAATTAAACGGAGACATGATATATTGTGCATTCAACCGTATTGCGTTGTTTTGTCATATTTTTGAACAGCAATACGGCTGTGTCAGGGGGGATCATTGATTTGAATATCGCAATTTGCGACGATGAGGAAAAATATATAACTAAAATAAAGGAAGATCTTATTTCTCTCCAGTCTTATGAGGGAGAATTCACTTTTTCAGAGTTCAGAACAGGCAGAGAACTTATACTCGATTTTACTGCGGGTAAATACGCTGTTATAATACTTGATATACAGATGAAGGGTCTGAACGGAGTTGAAACAGCTAAATTTCTGCGTGATATCGACGAAAAAGTAATAATCATATTTCTACAAGCTATGAAAAATTCGCTTGTCAGGGCTATGAAGTAAGAGCTTTCAGGTATATTCTGAAAAATCAACCGCGCTCGATATATATGAAACAGCTCGCCCAGCTTTACAACACGCCCCGTAGAGTAGTCGAGCATTATTTCGATATCGTGATATTTTCCTGCCATAAGCTGCACC
>SFFP01000182.1 GCA_004556875.1 Ruminococcus flavefaciens | reverse complement strand
GATTCAGTTTTGCGTCCATTGGTACAAGGTTTTCTAACTTGTCACTTCCGTCAAATTGATGACCGATCAAGTGTCCTCTGTCATCGGTTGCTTTATACTCCTGACCGTCTATCTTACGGACATCTTCCATCTCCCGTTCGTAGCTTGGATCGCGCATTCTAAGCTGTCCTTCCGCTGACACAACTCGTCCCTGATCATCGGTTTCATACTGATACCCTCTGACTTCAAACTGTGTATTTGGCAGCAAGGAGTCGCCCTCACGGTATTTTGTACCGTTGTCATCATAATACTCTTTCGCAGTATTGTTCTCAACTGGTGCTGTGTCAGCTATCTTTGCCTGTTCTGCCTGATCATGAAATTCAGCTTTCCAGAAATCATCGACCTCTTTGGGCGATGTTTCATGTTCAGGCTTTATTTTTTTGAAGTTCTCCATAGAGGGATTATTAACTTCATTCACTTCGCTCTTACTGATCTCGCTGTTCAAAATACACCGCCCCCATTCTTATAGACTTCTGTAAATGTATGGTAGATATTTCTGTATGACGGATCACGGATCGTCTTTTCATGCAGGATCAATGCCATTGTAAGGTCGATCTGCTTCTTGGAGAAGTTAGAGATTGACGGTTTCAGTTCCGTGATAACAGCATCTACCCAAGCGTGAATATCATCATGCTTTGTGGCTGTCTGTATAGCGTCCTCAGCTCTCAGGAAATCGTAGATCAGGCATCTGAGTTCTGCAAAGCCTTTTTCTCTTTCAGTCGCAAGATAATCAAGGAAATCGACCTTGACGAGTGAATCCAGCGCAGAACGCAGAATCAGGCTTTTAAGCTCTCTGAGGTCTTGCTTATCGCCCTTCTGGAAAAGCTCATTATCCATGATGCACCTTAACAGAGAATCGGATATATCGTCATTTTTCTGCATCAGCGCTGTATTATCGCTCGGTTCAAAAGAATAAGTGCTGTCTGCGTTTTCATACTTCGTGACTTTGCACAGCACAGGCTGTATCCACTCATTCTGATACACAGCAGCTACACCGCAGGGGAGCTTCGCAAGCTCGTCTATCTGATCGTCATTGAGGTTTGCTGCTTTACCTACAAGCTCTCGGTCGCCACGGTCGGGCAGACGCATAATGATCTTGGTGTTCGTGTTGCGGATAACCGACATATCCATAAGCCCGGGAGCTTGGTCTGCAATAACGAAGCCCTCACCGTAGGTACGCATCTCAGCAATGGCATTGGCGATCATCTCAACGCTTTTGCCCATAATATTGGAGCTTTCGGTCGGCTGTTCAATAGATGTCCTTCTGAGAATATTGTGTGCTTCTTCCAGAACGGTAATGTGCCTAAGAGTGCTGTTCATAGCAGAGGCTTCGCTGATGCGATATTCCTGCAATTTCAGCACAAGCATACCCATGATAAGCGATTTTGTTTCGGTCGCTCCGACTCTGCTCAGGTCGATGATAACATTGCTGTCAAAGAGCTGCTTCCCCGTAAGCTCATCTGCGGAGAAGATAAGTCCGTTAATGCCTGTTGTCAGGGATTGCAGTCTTGTAAGGAGCGAACCTTTATATGCGCCCTTGTTCTCCTTGTCATATTCGCTGGTGTCGATGATCTCCTTGATATTTCGGGCAACATCAGCAAAGCACGGATATAAAGAATCGTCATACTTGTTGACAGAGGACATAAGATCCCAGCCACAGTCAATATACGAACGCTCCACCGCACTCTTAAGTACCGCAGGCATAGCCGCATACATGGGCCAGCAGACATTGAATATCTCCACAAGACGGTCGATATGCTCAAGCACATGAACATCATCGGGGAAAGAGAATGGATTGATACGCAAAAGAGGTGTTTTCCTCGGATTCGTTCCGTATACTGAAATATTATCATAATCGCTGAATACATCTTTGTATTCGCCCTTAGCAGGCTCGATGACAAGGAAAGGAATGCCGTTTTTGTACGCTTCTGCAAGCATCTGGTAGACGGTATTGCTCTTACCTGAGCCTGTGCTGCCAGTGATGAAAGTATGTGATGCGAGAGATCTCCGCTGTAAGAAAACAGGTATTTTCTCCTCATGGTTCATGTGGAATATATGACCAAGCCTGATTTTTACAGCATCTTCCTCTATTGTATCGTATGTTGCAATATTTCTGCCAAATTCCGCACATTCATATATCGGCAGTCCTGAGATCGACTTGCTTGGGAAATTCAGCGAATACGCAAGCTCTTTTCCTGAGAGTGCTGTCGTTGCCGTAACATAGGGCGGATATGCGAAGAATCCTAAATCGGCATCTAAAATATGCGGATCAAGCACAAATTCAGGGTGACGAAGCTCCTGCAAATATCCGCAGATCATTTTCGCAGCGCCGTTTTCCTCAATATCACCACGCCACACATTGACAGCAGAGTGCGATAAGAATGAAGACTCGCCCTCGGTAAGTGCCAGATAGGAGTGGGCTACATTATTGGCTGTGTTCACATCTTCGCTTATCACATAAGCGGCAAAATCCCACATTCCAAGTGCCGTGCTTTGCTCAAATCGAGCCATTTGCTGTTCAAGCAGTTCCAATGCGTGTTTGACTGTATGATTTGTAAAGTTCTGTGTGATGCCCTCACCTTTGCCGATCGTTGCAGTCACATTTGAAGAGCGTGCAAAGCTCGCACCGACATTGCCGCCGAGATTAAAGCTCGAAAATACTCCTGCCGTCTTTCCAAGAGTGTTTGTAACAGCTCGTCCCAGCGTCTGAGCAATAGAGGTCGATGTTGAGCTGCCGATCGTATCTGTGACGGTTTTACCGATCGTCTGAGATGCTATCTGTGTTAAGGTGTGATTGACTCCATTCATAGTTGCGTTTGATACAGAGCTATTCGTTCCCTGTGAAATAGCATCAGCAATAGAAGTACCTTTAGCATGATGTTGGTCAACCGATGCACCTACCCCAAAAGTTGACTCTGTTCCAACACTTGCAATTCCGGGAACTCCTGCTGTAGCCGAAACAGATTGGCTGTAATTCGCACTTAGCGAGCCTCCGATAGTGTCTGTTATAGATGAGGAATCGGTATGAGTTGCGTTATATACTTCTCCTTCCGTTGTTGTATAGGTAGAGGCACTGTTTGTTCCGTCAGCTATGTTTTGTCCTGTTGTATTATTCTGACTCTGTGCATTAGCTTGACTTTGCTGTTTACCTTCCTGCCGTCCGACTTGATTGGCTTCGCTGTTTTGCTGAGCGATGCTGTTTTGTATTGACTGATTCTGTCCGTTCTGAATGCCTGCACTCGCACCGACATTCACACCAAGCGTAGCAGACGAACCCTCTGCCATGGTTTCAGTGTATGTAAAATTGGTCTGCCACTCAGAGTAAGGGGCTAATCCTGTGTAAAGTTCAGAAAGACGCAGTTTCCTTGTCTCCACATCTCGAATCGGTGTCGCAAGCAGGATAAGCGTATATTCTTCCTTGACGCTTTCAGGAATCACGCCGTCAAGTAGCTTTTCTATGGTCTGGCTGATAAACTTTTCAGATTTTTCGGTCGGGATATTAGATGCGATCGCAACAGACTTCTTATCCATTTCAGCAAGGCATTTCGGTGAACCCATCGCTGCTTTGGCAGAAAAGACTGAGCCGGGGAAATTACCTCTCACTGCGTCTGTAAGCCGCTTGATATATTCGTCTGCATCGGAATTATCTCCTGCATTTTTGGTATTTACAACCGCAAGATAGACCTGTGTTTCCGTCTTTAACCTGTGGAAAATGAGAGCAATATTGCATTGCTCGTTCGACAATACGGCGTATACATTCACCAGCTTTTCAAGGCTGTTTTCCCGCTTGTCTGTTACCCATTTTGAGATGTTGATAAAACGGATATTGTGTTCTGGGAAGAAGGTGTCTGTGTAGTACCCAACACCGAGATAATCTCTGCCAAGCCGGGACATATCTTCTTGTGTCAAGTAGGGACTAAAAAAATTTTGAGAATTTACAAGCCGTTCATAGGCGGACAACCACCCGTGAACGGCTTGCATGTAAACTAATGTCTCGGAATGATGTTCGTCCTTTCCGGCGAGATCCGCACCTATCTTCTCTCCGAGGAAGGGCGAGAAGTCACATTGTTCCGGCTGTATCCGGGTGAGCTGTGCGTGCTTTCTGCC
>SFFP01000181.1 GCA_004556875.1 Ruminococcus flavefaciens | reverse complement strand
CGATAGCTGACATTACCTTGTCGTAATAAGCGTTTCCGTCGAAACTTGAAGTTGCTTCAGTTGTTGATACAGAAGCTGTGTCATCAGTCTTCTTTTCATCTTTCTTGCCGCAGCCTGCTGTGCACTGAAGTGCAGCGATAGCTGCGATGACTACTGCTGTAAGCTTAAATGTTTTCATGGTTTTCCTCCCAATGTAATAAAAATTAGTATATGGCGTATTTTCCCAATGCACTTGCCCATTCAGCGGCTGCTGAATTCTCGGGTGCATATATCACCAAATTCGGAAGTTCTTCCAATCCCCAGTTCTGATATTTAAGTTCCTGACTTAATACCGTCATTATGGTAAGAGCATTACAGCCTGAAAAAGCTCCCTCCTGTATGCTCTGCACCTCCGCAGGGATAGTTATCTCTGCCATGCTTGTACAGCCTGCAAAAGCACCGCTTTCTATCTTTTTTAATCCTGCGGGAAGATTTATCTCTGTAAGAGCAGTACAATCGATAAACGCTCCTTCTGCGACAGTCTCGACGCTTTCGGGAAGAGCCACCGAAGTGACATCTTTATTGGCTTCAAATGCGTAAAAGCCTATCTCCTTTACAGGAGCGCCGCCTATCTCAGCAGGTATCTCTACCGCTGTATCGCTGCCCTTATATTTTGTTATAATGACTCCGCCGTCCAATGTTTCGTAATCGAATTCGTCAGACGAAACTATGTCGCGCTCTCTCACCGTAGCAAGAGGCTCATAAGAGTCCGCCTCCGTTGTTTCCTCATCAGCTGCCGTGGAATTTTCAGTCGCTTTAGGCACTTTTTCTGTACCCTTGACCTTTTTTCCGCAGCCGACAAAAGTCACAAAAACAGCCGCAGCGAGCGATGCCAATATAAACTTTTTCATATTATAACTCCATAACCTGCAAATTATATGGCTTAATTGTGTTGATTTTGTGAAAAAATCAAGCTTTTTTACTTCTGTCCTTAGCTCTCTGTGTATTGCTGAGGACTCTCTTTCTGATTCTGAGCGACTCAGGTGTTACTTCAAGAAGCTCATCATCAGCAAGGAATTCGAGGCAGTCCTCAAGGCTGAGAACTCTTGGCGGTACAAGACGAAGAGCGTCATCGCTTCCGCTTGCACGGGTATTTGTAAGGTGCTTTTTCTTGCAGACATTTACAACAAGGTCTTCTGTCTTAGGTGAAGCACCAACTATCATGCCCTCATATACAGGAGTACCCGATGTGATGAAGAGCTGTCCGCGCTCCTGTGCATTGTAAAGACCGTATGTTACAGCCTCGCCTGTCTCGAAGGAAACAAGTGAACCTGTGTTTCTGCGCTCGATGTCACCCTTGTAAGGCTGATAGCCGTCGAATACGTGGCTCATGATTCCCTCGCCCTTTGTATCTGTGAGGAATTCGCTCTTATAGCCGAAAAGTCCTCTTGCAGGGATAAGGAACTCAATACGCATACGGCTTCCCTGTGGGTGCATATCCACCATATCGCCCTTACGTGCGCCTATCTTTTCCATTACAGAGCCTACGCAGTCCTCAGGAACGTCGATAACAAGGCGCTCGATAGGTTCAAGCTTTCTTCCGTTTTCGTCTTCCTTGAAGAGTACACGAGGAGTTGATACTCCAAGCTCATAGCCTTCGCGGCGCATATTCTCGATGAGGATAGAGAGGTGCATTTCGCCTCGTCCTGCAACGCGGAAAGCGTCTGTTGACTCTGTCTCTGTAACTCTGAGAGAAACGTCTTTGAGAAGCTCCTTGAAGAGTCTTTCACGAAGCTGACGTGAAGTAACGAATTTGCCCTCGCGGCCTGCAAACGGGCTGTCGTTTACTGAGAATGTCATCTCAACGGTAGGCTCGCTTATCTTTACGAACGGGAGCGGATCAGGTGTATCTGTTGCACAGATAGTATCACCGATAGTGATATTCTCGATACCCGATATCCACACGATATCGCCCATCTGAGCTTCCTGTACAGGCACACGGTTGAGTCCCTGTATCTGGAGAAGCGAAACGATCTTTGAGTTGTAATTCTTCTTTGAACCTGTGTAATCACAGACAGTTACCTGCTGATTTACAGCAATCTTGCCTCTTACGATACGGCCGATACCGATACGTCCTACGTACTCGTTATAGTCGATAGAGGAAATGAGCATCTGAAGAGGATCATTTTCCTCACCCTTAGGAGGCTCAATGTAGTTTACGATAGTATCAAAGAGAGGCTTGAGGTCTGTACCTGCCTCATACTGGCTGAGTGAAGCTGTACCGCTTCTGCCTGAGCAGAAAAGGAGTGGGCTTTCAAGCTGTTCCTCGTTTGCGTCAAGGTCAAGGAGAAGCTCAAGAACTTCGTCGCCTATCTCGTCAAGACGAGCATCAGGACGGTCTATCTTGTTTACGACTACGATTATCTTATGACCCATTTCAAGAGCCTTTGAGAGCACGAAACGTGTCTGGGGCATAGGACCTTCTGCCGCATCAACAAGCAGAAGAACGCCGTCAACCATTTCAAGTACACGTTCTACCTCGCCGCCGAAATCAGCATGGCCGGGGGTGTCGATGATGTTTATTTTTATTCCGTTATACATAACAGAGGTATTCTTTGCAAGGATAGTGATACCTCTTTCCCTCTCGATGTCATTTGAGTCCATTACACGCTCTGCAACAGCCTGATTTTCACGGAACACGCCGCCCTGCTTGAGCATTTCGTCAACGAGGGTAGTCTTACCGTGGTCAACGTGCGCGATAATGGCAATGTTTCTTAAATCTTCTCTTATCATATTTTCTTTCCTCCAAGTTATCATTAACTTTGAACTTTATATGTAAACGGCTTTCACCGATTTTTACATGAGCTGTTCCAGACGCATACGAAGTGTATCTATATTTGTGAACGTCTGTGGGATATACAGTGTTTTCTTCTTTGTGGGGAAGAATTCAGCCTTTTCATTGACAGCAGTTACCTGTGCGCTTACTTTGAGGAATTTCTTGCCCTCTTCCATTGAAAACACCTTATTGATAACGCTTCCGCTGTATTCCGCCACCTGTCTGTTGCAGACGAATTCGTCTATATACGATGAAGTAGGCAGGCTTTTCATATTCTTTATTATCTTGTTTTTTCGCGAAAGGCTGCCATAAGTGATACTGATAGCTGCTCCGAAGAGAGTGTCATTTGCACAAGCTTTCGGAATGTCTACCTGAAAGACATTGTCATCGTCTATGACATATGCCATAAAATAGCCGAGATTACGTGTTGAAGAGATTATTCCCGAACCTATCAGCAGTACGATAAGCAAAACAGTTATCACAAAGGCGATACTGCCATTGCCGCCGCTCATAGAAATAAATCCATATGCCATAGTTCCGAAAAACAGCACTATACATGAGAGGATTATCTTTACGGGCATACCTGCCGACATTTTGCTCTGATACGTGGAAGCGATCCTGTCCGCATCATCTAATCTGCATACTATCATATTACTGCTCCTTAAACTTTGCGCCCAGTTTGCTGCGCAGAAATTCTCTCATTTCCTTTGCCGAACCCTCAGTTATGTCGCTCTCATTGAACACGATATAGCCTGCACCATCTATAAAAACGCTGAAAAAGCCGTCCTTTTCAACAGCACTTGCCATACGTGCATATTTATATGAGGTATGCGAATCGGAAAGATCGGTATGTGCGTCAAGAGTTATCTCCTCTTCGCCGAATGATACCTTTATGTTGCAGTTGGGATTTTTAGCCTGAAAGCTTTTGAACAGTAATGACGCCATTGGATAATATTGACGGTACATGGTTATCGGTCTGAAGCGTTTCGTTTCGATTGTCCAACAGAGGACGACGGAACGAGTTTTTCGACTCTACCTTTTTTGCAAATGAATGACAAGAGCATTTTCTCGAGAAGGAAGCGCCCGCCCCCTGCACATTGCGAACGTCTCTAGTAGAATAAGGACGCGTCCTCCTTGCGAGATTGTTTGCGTTACGTATTGGCCAAGTGTTGAACGTCCTTCAACTCCGGACGTTTCTGTTTAGAGGGGATAGTTTGCATGATGAATTTGCTGGCTCTTGAAACGACCGAGACAAAAGGGAGCGTCGCTCTCTGCGTAGACGGTGAGATCAAAGACATGCGGCTGTTGCGAGACGATCAACGTAGCGCTCAATC
>SFFP01000180.1 GCA_004556875.1 Ruminococcus flavefaciens | reverse complement strand
ATTACACCGCATAAGGCTTTGATGATCCATTTTATAAAGATCGAATCGTCGAAGTCCTTGAAATTGTTTCCCCGAATGACCATTTGACAAAGCTCATTCAAGAGGATGACTGTAAGAATGAAACCTCCAATAGGGACTACAACATTGTTACAGAGCGTTTCGATAGTTGCCCAAATTCCGTAGCCTGTCGGCGCACTTCCGGCAGTACCCGTAAACTGAGCAGGGTGCTTTGTTAGAAAGTTTGATACAAGGTTTCCCTTTGCTCCCGAACCTGTTGTCTGAGCAAATGTATCAGTCAGAAGATCGGAAATTCCGTCAAACTGAGATTTTATGCCGTCCTTGAATAAGTCACAGCACCAATCCTCCAAAGCATCAATCGCATCGCTGATTACTCCCATTTATTCATCACCCCTCTCCGAGGAATTCATCAATGGTCTGTCATATTTCACAAGCTGACGTAATTCCAGTTTTGTGGGGAGAAGGTTTCTGCAAAAATACGCAGATCCGAAATGATTTCCCTTTGTTGTAAAGAGCATATTCTGCTGTGTATGATAGTCAACCCGACTATCAAAGCAAAGCATCTGAATCTCATTATTGAATATCTTGTATCGTGCCTTACCCTGAATACTGTTCACGGGCAAGAGCAGAGCAAAGGGCTTCTGAAAAGCAAAAGCTCGTTTCAGGACCTCATCTTTCTTAGAAAATGGGGGATTGCTTACGAGAATATCCCACTTGTCAGGCTCAAAGTGAAAAAAATCCTTGTCATCTTTCAAGCTGCTTCGTTCCACATAAAACCCCTGTTCGGTAAGATACTGATAAAACGCACTCCATTCTTCATCGAACGGGCACCATATTTTCTTGTCTTTCGGCAGAAATTCCATTAACGGCTCTACCGCATAGAATGGAGTGTACACTTCATCTCCTGCACTTGTTTTATTGGCAGTTAAATATCCGATATTTATTGCCATTTATATTTTCACTCCCTTTCATATCTGAGAGTGCAGATTGCTTACCCAAAACCCATTATTGCAATGCAAAACCCACCGCTATGTAGCTAATCTGCTTATATTCAGGTCATAACGTCACTTAAATTGCGCCCGTCATCATTGTTTCAAGAACAGGAACAAGGACGATTGCAAGGAGAATCAGACCAAGACCTGACATGAGCTGCTTCATGCCCTGGGATTTACGACAGTAGGCATAAAGAAGTTTTCAGACAAACATTGTAAGACTGGTACAGCAAGCTAAAAAATAACCGAAAGGGTGCTTACAATGATTGATATGATTTACAACCTCCGTGTGGGGGATATTCACGCCGCTGAGTTCTCGGACGAGTTTAACAAGCTGTGTATTCCGTTTGAAAACTCTCTGAGCGAGGAGCAGATCGATGTGTTTCACAAGATACTCGACTGCGTGAGCGATACCGCCGCCGCCGAGATGAGGGCTGCTTATAAGGCAGGCTTTAAGGACGGCGTTGCGTTGATGAAGGAAGTTCAGGAATAAGGATATTACTGTATTATCGGTATTTTTAGCAAGTAAAGCGTTTCGGTCTAATGGCTGAAACGCTTTTCTTCTACCACTTAAAAGAATTTCTAACAATATCGTGAGATACATTGACTTTTTCGACTGATTGTGCTATAATTTTTATAACCCATAATTGTATCACAAGATACAGGAAGGAATGAATCATGGTGGCAGTTAGCTACAATAATCTCTGGAAATTACTTATTGACAAAGGAATGAATAAGACCGAATTGAAAGAAGCATCGGGTATCAGCTTCAATGTTATGGCTCGTATGGGGAAGAATGAAACGGTTTCCCTTGAAAGCCTTGAAAAGATATGTATGGTGCTGAACTGCAATATCGGTGATATTATGGACATTACGACACAAACAGAAACAAGGACATTCTCGACCATTGAGCTTTTCGCAGGCGCAGGCGGTCTTGCTCTCGGTGTGGAAAAAGCCGGATTCAAAACGCTCGGTCTTGTAGAGGTGGACAAGGATGCTTCTGATACACTCCGCAGGAACAGACCAGAATGGCGTGTCATCAACGATGATATTGCCAATATCTCCTGCCTTGATCTGCAAGATTATTTCGGTTTGAAAAAGGGCGAGCTTGATCTGCTTTCAGGCGGTGCGCCTTGTCAGAGCTTCTCCTATGCAGGAAAAAGGCTCGGCCTTGAAGATGCCCGTGGAACACTGTTCTATCACTATGCGAAATTCTTAGAACAGCTCCAGCCTAAGATGTTTCTTTTTGAGAATGTAAGAGGTCTATTGACACACGATCATGGTAGGACTTACAAGACAATAACAGATATTTTTGAAAGTACAGGTTACACCATTCAGAAAAAAGTGCTGAATGCGTGGGACTACGGTGTTGCACAGAAGCGTGAACGACTTATCACTATCGGTATCAGAAACGATCTTGCAAATCAGCTCAAGTTCACTTTCCCCACACCACATGAATACAAGCCTGTTCTCCGTGATGTGCTGCTCGACTGCCCGAAGAGTGAGGGTACACCCTATTCGGAGTATAAGCGTAAGATATTTGAGCTTGTTCCTCCGGGCGGATATTGGAGAGATATTCCCGAGGATATAGCTAAAGAGTATATGAAAAGCTGTTGGTACATGGAGGGCGGAAGGACTGGTATTCTCCGCAGACTCAGCCTTGACGAGCCGTCGCTCACAGTGCTGACTTCTCCGAGCCAGAAGCAGACGGATCGCTGTCATCCGCTTGAACCCCGTCCGTTTACTATCCGTGAAAATGCCCGTTGCCAGAGTTTTCCCGATGAATGGCAGTTCTGCGGAAGTATCGGTTCACAGTACAAGCAGGTCGGCAATGCTGTACCCGTAAACCTTGCCTATGATATTGCAAAACAGATAAAAATAGCGTTGGAGGGATTATCATAATGTGGACACTTAGTTTCATCAGCGAAGAAGATTTTACAAAGCACGTCAAGAAAACCATTGAGAAGTACGGTGAAAAGCTGGAATCCTTTGATTTGAAGCGTTTTAACAAGAATATCATTGATCCTATCAAGCTGATTTTTGATAAGACCGTCTATCAGGCATCATGGGAGGAGATCGTCAGCAACGAGATTTTCCGTCAGCGTGATAAGTCCAACAACAATGATATAGGCTATTTTCACCAGAGAATATTCAACTATATCGACAAGTGCCATGTTCCCGATAACGGCAAAGAGGGCGGCTGGGACGTTATCTTTGAAAATCCCGATGGTATTTCTCTGCCCGACGGCAGCGTAGTGCATACTGTCTATGTTGAGATGAAGAATAAGCACAACACGATGAACTCCGCATCGGCAGGAAAGACCTTCATCAAGATGCAAAATCAGCTCCTTAATGATGATGACTGCGCTTGTTTCCTTGTTGAAGCGATCGCTCAGAGGTCGCAGAATATCAAGTGGGAGACTACCGTTGACAAGAAGAAGGTCGGTCACAAGCTAATCCGCCGTGTGAGCCTCGACCAGTTCTATGCTCTCGTGACCGGACAGGAAGATGCTTTCTATCAGATGTGTATGGTGCTGCCTTCTATCATTCAGAAGGCTGTGGATGAGCTTGAAGGCTCTATCGTTCCGCACGATACCGTCATTGACGAGCTGAAAGAGCTTGCTAAGAAGCAGAACATCGACGATGAGAACCTCGCTGTAGCTATGGCGGTGTATATGCTGGGGTTTGGGAGCTATAAGGGGTTTATTGAAGAATAATTTGGATTTTTAATTTTTTGTAAAGTGGGGTGATAAAATGAGATTTGCAATAGACAGATATGCAGTTGGCACGGAGAAAGAGGTTAGTGCCAGTGAATTTGAGGGACAATCGTACATTCCGGCTCGAAAGGAGAGATTTTATTGTCCTGAATGTGGCGAGTTGGTATATATTAGAAACGGTCAATATAATGTAAGTCATTTTTATCACCAAGAGAAAACGTCTCGTACTCCTGAATGTGATAAGCGTGTTGATGGTCGCTCAGAACTCACAATAAGCCAAAGAGTTGGTTTACCATTATTTATTACACAAATCGGTTCAAAAAATTTTCAACTTAGTATAGGTTTTCCGGCTCTTGGCAGTAAAACATTAGATAATGCAGCAAAATTCGATTGTACAGTTAAAATTTCTTCATATCAGCAATATAGAACCG
>SFFP01000179.1 GCA_004556875.1 Ruminococcus flavefaciens | reverse complement strand
GATATTATGGATTTACCATAAAGAGTGCGTGAGGGACAAGCCCGTTGACCGCACAGCAACCTGCACAGAGTGTAAGGTGCTAAAGCTTGAACGATGGGATAATATGGCTTTACAGCGATCCTGTCGTGACGATGGGGTCGCTTTTGTGCTCTTATGGAATAATTTCGTAAAGGAGCATGAATATGCGCAGTATCAGAGAGCTTTTAACAACAGAGGAAAAGGTATGGGTCTATATCGGGAATGAGGAGCTTTGGGCGGATTTCCTTCGTTCCGCTGAGGGCTTTACTTTCGGAGAGCTTCCGAGAGATAAGTGGAAATTCGGACACGTTATAGGAGTTCACAGCGACGGGACTATGGGACACGTTTCATTGTTCCTGTGGAGCTGTTCGTTTTCGGAAAATGCTGAAAATTATCCGAAAAAGATTGACTTCAGCAAGTTTATAAACGGCGGGAGCGATTATTTATGTGAGCGTTCTCATTTTTCGGGGAGACTCATGTTTTCGGCTCAGAAATAAAACAGGGAGAACTTGACTTGGATAAAAAGGATATTTTTATAGACAACAGCTTTGCTATTGGTGGATTTACGGCAGGTGCAAATGGAATATGGACTCGCGAGAGTCCTGACTCTCCGCCGACAGAGGATTATATCAGATTTTGTGAGGACATGGGGATTTCGCTTGACAGAGTGATACGTCCATATCAGGCAAATGCCATGAAGGCGGCGGAGGTATCGCCTTATCACGGCGGAAGCGGAGTTATCAAGGACAACGAGCTTACAAAAACAGACGGACTTGTCACGTCTCACAGCGGACTTATGCTGAGCGTTATCGCCGCGGACTGCGCTCCTGTATATCTTATGGACGAGAACGCAGGAGTCATAGGTCTGCTTCATTGCGGCTGGCGTTCTGCGGCAGGAGAGCTTATATACAATGGTATTGAAAAAATGAGAGCGCTGGGAGCTTCTCCCGAAAACATCAGGGCTGTCATAGGTCACCATATATGCAGAGAATGCTATGAGGTAAAAGAGGACGTAAGGGCGGAATTTGCTAAGCAGTTTTCAGCGGAAGAGCTTGAAAGCATTTTTACTGTCCGTGACGGACATATGTACCTTGACATTTCACGCACTATCATTTTGAAGGTACTGAGAGAGGGGATAAGTCCCGAAAACATCAGCGATACAGGCGTGTGTACCTGTCATAACAGTGAGTATTTCTCCTATAGGCGCGGAGACAGAGGAAAGCAAAATCTTGCCTTTCTTATGATGAGGCGTAAAAATAGCTAAAAGCTGCTTCCTGCAGTTATGCAAAACGCTGAAATACAAAAAAATAGGGCAAACTTTGGTTCGCTGTTTCGTTTATACAATATGAAGGGAGAATGTTCAGGGAAAATACAGATGTCTCCTTTATAAGAGAATGAAATGCTTTAAATCACGGTTCATGAGATTATCTATATAAAAAGAAATGCCGCCCGATAATGGGCGGCTTTCTTTCGTTTAAATGCCTTTGAACTGTATCTTTTTGTATTTGCCAAGTTTAGATGCGACCTCTTCGCGCTTCTGAGGATCCATGAAAAATCCTCCCTGCACATCTGCTATCTCATCGCAGTGAACACCGCGTCCTTCTTCGGTAGTGCGGTCACGCTCAAGACCGTTTTCAGCGATAACGAATTTCCACTTTCCATCGTCGGTCTTGACAAGGTCTCCACCTGCGCCGCATACTGCACATTCGATAGGATATTGCAGACCGCCCCACTGAGGCTCGCCCAAGCAGAGACAATTGCTGTGGCAGTTAGGACACCAGCCTGCTTCGGGATCTCCTAACCATTTTCTCTCAGCAGGAGGAGTATTAAGCGCAGTCATGATGTTCTGACCTATCTCTATTGCACGTACAAGCATCTCATCGTGGAGAAGTACCTGTGCAGGTGCAGGAACTTGTGTAGCCATGAACATATCAACTATTTTAAAGCTGTTTGTAACTGTGGTTACCTGCATACATTCCATAGCCATTGACTGCCATGAGCGTGTAGAACCGCCTACGGCAATAAGCGCGCCTACGCGGTCACGAGGCGCTATAGCACCTATCTTTGTGAGAAAGGCTGATTCATAAGCTAAGTTTCTGTGCATGAATTTCAGAAACAGAGATGACGGCATGAGAGCATATGTAGGAGCTGAAAAAATAACAGCGTCCTGATTGAGCATTACCTGCATTATCTTGTCCTTGTCGTCCTTGTTCTTTAATGAACAGCCTGTATTCTTGCCCATTGACATACCCATAGTGCAGGCAGTACAGCCTGTACAGTCAAGGATCTCATAGTCCTTGAGGTTTATCATAGTTATTTCTGCGCCTAATTCCTGACAGACAAGCAGAGCCTCTTTAAGAAGGATCTCGCAATTGCTGTCTTTTCTGCCGGCTGTTACGCCCATTACTGTAAATCCCATAGTTAAAACTCCTTTTTGTTAAGATTTGATCGGTGTAAATTGATAGAGGGGATAGACCGTTGTCTTTATCTTTTGATCTGTTGATTGGAGGGGACTGTTGAGGACAGTCTTTATATACTTTTAATTATAACAATTATAAATCATTGTGTACAAAAATGCAACAGATTTGTGTTGATAAATGTCACAATTATTCATAATAAATATTGTATGTGCGGAAGCTTGAAAAAATCTTAAAAATGTGGTAAAATATAGTTTAAGAGATTTTTGCATGAAATGATATCATCACTTTGTATGGAGCAGTCCGGATATGAAGAAAAAGATCGGAAAAGTATTAATAATCACAGGAATACTTCTTATACTGTCAGCAATTCTGCTTTGCATATACAACTTCCGAGAGGGCGAAAGAGCTTTTGAGCAGTCGCAGGAGGTGCTGACAGAGCTTAAAAATATTATCCCTGAGCATTCGCAGGATACTTTTCAGAGCACATCTGAGATAATAGAAAACCCTGCCGATGATCTTTTTGCTCCTTATGAAGAGGAAGAAGAGAAAGCTCCCGAACCTGTTGAAATAGACGGTTCATTCTATTGCGGATATATTACATTTCCGACTTTAGGTCTTGAACTTCCTGTAGCAGACGAATTGAGTTATCCTGCCCTTAAAAACTCGCCGTGCCGTTTCAGCGGCAGTGCTGTGGAAAGCGATCTTATTATCGCCGCACATAATTACAACAGCCATTTCGGACGCATAGGCGATCTTAATTCGGGAGATGAGATCATATTCACCGATACTCTGGGAATGAGATATCATTATGAAGTAGATCATACTCAGTTTGTAGACGGTACTGATGCCGAAGAGATGTTCAGCGGACAGGCTGAGGAATGGGATATTACCTTGTTTACCTGTACACTGAGCGGAAGAAGCCGAGTCACCGTCAGAGGTGTGAAGCGCTGATATAAACATTGTTTAAAAAGCCCGACAGCCGAAAAAGCTTTCGGGCTTAAAGTTTGCGGTCTTATTTGTGTCGGCGATCGGGATAAAGCTTATAGTATTCTTCTTTATCCGCATACATTCTCTCGTCTGCTGTTTTCATATCATAGCGGATATCGTGTTTTCCGTCATCTGCGCAGTATCCGAAGGCGAAGCATACGCCCTCATCGGTGTAAGTGTACTTTTTCAGCTTTTCTATCTTTTCCATGAATTCGGCTTCGCTGAGACCTGTTACGAATACAGTGAATTCATCACCGCCTGCACGATATACCTCATGACCGAGAAAAATATCCTGCAATATCAGCGCCGCATTTTTCAGCAAAAGGTCTCCTGCTATGTGACCGTTGTTGTCATTGACCTGTTTGAGACCGTTAAGGTCTGCGAAAACAACATAAAGTGATTCAGGATATGCTTCGCTGCCTTCGACAAAGTCATTTACACGGTTATTCATAGCATTGCGGTTTTTGACACCTGTGAGAAGGTCGATGGTACTCATTATCTCAAGGCGTTTTACAAGCTGATAGTTTGCAATGGCGTAGGATATAAAGTATGTTGTAAGCTCAAGGGTCTCGCGTATCATAAGTGCATTGTCAACGTCGAAATCCGTAACCCATATATATCCCTTTGTCTCATTGCCGTAATTCAGCGGAAACAGTACAAGAGTTTTCATGTCATACTGTTTTAGCGAAGCATACCAGACAGGATTTTTTTCTTTAAGTATCTGCATATCATGC
>SFFP01000178.1 GCA_004556875.1 Ruminococcus flavefaciens | reverse complement strand
AGGGCATAAACGCCCTTATTTGCCGCCGTAGGTCTTGTGGGGTAATTTGTCACCCGAATTTATTTAAACGGTCACACGCGCCGTTAAACGTATTTTAAACGGTAATTTTCAGGGCGTGCTCCGCCATTCGGATTTTAAGATGTAAAATCCGTTTTTCGGGTATACACATTTGCACATCAGCCGGGACGAATCAACCGTACTGATGTTGGCAAACTGTTTTTTAGATCGATGTTACAGGCAGCGTGATCGTGTGCGGCTTGCCCAGCAAGGTGACGCGCACCTTTGCGCGCCGCTGCCGTATACTGCAACTGACGATACTGTCCATGTACTGCCGCAGGACGCCTGACAGGATCATCATATCGCCCTCGGATGTGATATATATCTTCGATGCCGCGATAGGCTTTCCGCCGTTGCGGAGCAGGTTGATATATGCCTGTTCATGTTCCTGAAGCGGTTCAGGATTTCCAAATCCAAGAAACCGCACAACGCCGGGGACGGATTTTATCCTGTAGTAATCATCATCTGTCAGTTCGCATTCAACGAAAATGTACTGTGTGAACAGCAGTTTCACTTTCGTGTGCCATGAACCGCCGTATCTGATCAGCATTTCTGATGACGGACAGGCTACCCTGTACCCATGGTTAGCAATTGCCTGTGCCGCCGCTTCTTCGCAGCCGGGTCTGACCTGAAGTACATACATCTCCATTTTCATCACCCTGCCTTTGCTTTTTCTTTCAGGAACTTCTTTACTTCCTTGAACAACTCGGGTCGCTCCGATGCCATAGCCTCGAAAATTAATGACTGGAACTGCTCTGCGCCGTTTTCAAGAATATCCTTATTTTTGATATCGACCTTTCGCTTGTAAGCCGCTGCGCGTGTCAGCGCAATTGCGTGCTTTGACAGCGTATCGAAATCCAGATCCTTTAGCTGATCCTCATTCATCTGGCTGACCGCATCAAGCATCTGACCGCTCAACAGGCGGAGGATTCCCTCCGTTACATCCAGATCAGGATACTTTTCAGTTTCTTCCATGATCGCACGGAAGTTCTGCTGGCTCAGACGCAGCGCGTCCAAGGTGCTCATCAGATTCTTTGCGTACCTGCCGACAGCGGCAATGGATACGCTCATTCCGTTCTGTTTGATATAATCGACAATTTCGCGGTAAAGAGCACCTGTTTTTATCATCTCACCGTCAAGCGTTATATTTCCATCTGCAAAACAGTCAATTCTCAGGTGTGTTCTGTCAGCGGTTGAAGGCAGAGAAAGATAATGGCAGTCCTCCCACTCACTATACCACCACTCGGAATAGTCAATAGATGTATCAGCATCAGGAGAAATATCCACGGCTATAAACGAATACACAGGAATATCCGCATATTTCTGCGCTTTTTCATCATTTGCGGCAGTTATACCGTTTCCTGCGCCGATAGTATCGGCGGCTCTTAAAAAGGATATGTCTCCTACGGCAAAAGCCGATGTTCCTGCGGAATAAAGGCACATTCCTGCTGTCAGCAAAACTACAGAGGTCTTTATCAGTGTTTTTATACTCATAATATCCCCCCTAAGATATCATTTATCACTATTTAGACGCGCAAAAGTGTCTAAAATCTCACCCATTATCAAAAAAATCATAAAGAGCCGCTCATAAAAAGCGGCTCTTTAAAGCATAATATATGACAGTGGAAAACGCATTGCCGAAATGGCAGTTTATACCATCTCGCCTTTTTCAATTCTTTCAGCAAGATCGTTGAGGTATACCCATCTGTCCATTTTTTCTGCAAGCACTGTTTCAAGTCTGTCTTTTTCGTCCGAAAGCTCCTGTAATCTCACGTAGTCTGAGGAATTCTCTGCAATTTCCTTTTCCGTATCGGATATGCTCTGTTCAAGCTTAGCGATATCGTCATCGATAGTTTCGTATTCACGCTGTTCCTTGAAGGAAAAACGGAGCTTTGTCTTTCCTGTGAACGTGCGCTCTTTTTTCTCGCCCTTTTTCTTTGGCTTAGCGTCGGATACTGTGATGTTCAGAAGTGCTTTTTCCGCATAATCAGTGTAGTTTCCGTTATACCGCGTACACTGACCGTCCTTGAATTCAAGTATCTCGTTTGCCATTTTGTCGAGGAAATAGCGGTCATGTGATACAGCGACAACTGCACCGCTGAAGCTTTCAAGATAGTCCTCAAGAATGGTGAGCGTAGTTATGTCAAGGTCGTTTGTAGGCTCGTCAAGGAGCAGTATATTCGGCGCTGTCATAAGTATTTTCAGCAGATACAGCCTTTTCCTCTCACCGCCCGAAAGCTTTTCTATCCTGTTCCATTGAAGCTCGGGCGTGAAAAGAAATCGTTCAAGCATCTGCGAAGCGGTAACTGTTCCGTCGGGAGTCTGCACTCTGTCGGCAGTCTCGCGTATATACTCGATAACGCGCATTGACTCGTCCATAGACTCACATTCCTGCGAGAAATAGCCTATATTTACCGTATCTCCGAGGACTATGCTTCCACTGTCGGGAGCAGTCTCTCCGACGAGCATTTTCAGGAATGTACTCTTGCCTGCTCCGTTATGACCTACTATGCCTATTCTTGCGTCACGGGATATGATATACGAAAAATCCGTGATAAGCGGCTTGCCGTCAATAGATTTGCTTATATTCTCTATCTCGATAGTCTTTTTGCCGAGGCGCGATGAAACGGACTGGAGCTTCAGCTTTTCCGCTTCAACAGGTATCTCGCGGTTTTTAAGAGCTTCAAAGCGCTCTATCCTGTCCTTTGACTTAGTACCTCTTGCCCTTGCACCGCGGCTTATCCATTCAAGCTCTCGCCTGTAAAGTGACCTGTTCTTGCGCTCAGCCGCTTCCGCATCGGCTTCGCGCTGAGCCTTTACAAGAAGGTATTCGCTGTAGCTGCCATTGCAGGTATACAGCTTTCCCTTATCAATTTCCGCAATGCTCCTGCATATTTTATTAAGGAAGTATCTGTCGTGAGTGACCATTACTATAGCACCGCGGTACTTCATAAGCAGGTCTTCAAGCATTTGTGCGGTCTCGTTGTCGATATGGTTTGTAGGCTCGTCGAGAAGCAGTACATCACTGGGCTGTATAAGTGCGGCGGCAATGCCTGCTCGGCGCTTTTCTCCGCCTGAAAGAGTGCTTATATCCCTTTCATAGTCGGAAAGTCCCATTTTATCGAGTATGGACTTTGCTTCGTATTCCTTTGACGAGCGCATATCATCGGGAAGATGAGCAAGCACTTGCTGAAGTATGCTTCCGTTATCGTCAAACTGCGGTATCTGCGGCAGATATGAAAGCCTTATGCCGTTAGTCCTTATGACTTCGCCGCTGTCAGCCTCTTCTGCACCTGCAAGTATCCTTAGCAGAGTCGATTTGCCTGTGCCGTTTATGCCGATAATCCCGACTTTATCGCCCTCATTAAGAAAGAATGATACATCATCGAGCACCTTTCTCTCCATATATGCCTTGGATATATTCTGAGCTGTTAGTAAGATCACTGTCATTGCTCCTTTTTCTTAATTGGTAACAATAAGATTATATCATAATTCAAAAGATAAATCAACGCCGAAACGCAATTGCCAACAGATTTTCACGGCTGTTTTTTCAGTCCTATAGCGGCAATGATAAAGCTGAATTTTTAGTAAACATATAATTCCTGCCCGTTACATATCATGCTGCTCATTTTATCTGACAGTCCTGTTAGCGTTTTACAAGGGTATATAAATAACATATCGCGCAAAAATACTATCACTTTATTTCATTAATTTTGACCGCCTTTTTCGATGTAAAAGTATCAGTATTTCAAAATAAAATTAAAGCATGGGATAATTAAATAAACTAAGTGTAAGAAATTGCTATTTTTTACATATTTATTTTATACAATCCGCCAAATAATCTTTGAACATATTGACACGGCGAAAAATAGTGTGTAAAATTAAAGTGTAAGATTTAAAGTGTATTCTTATGTATTTTTATACGTAAGAGGTTAAATTCCACAGGGGGTAATATTATGAAAAAGATCTTAGCAGCTATCCTCTCAGCTGCAATGGTTGGTTCTCTTGTTTCCTGCGGCAGTACAAAAAGCAGCAGCAATGATGCAGGCAAAGGCAAAAAAACTATAGGCATTGCCATGCCCGCACAGGAGCTTGAACGCTGGA
>SFFP01000177.1 GCA_004556875.1 Ruminococcus flavefaciens | reverse complement strand
GTAGCATTTTATTCAGGTGCTGACAACGCTCTCACAGTGGCTTTCACCTATGCACTTTTGGAGCCCTTTTTCTGCATTTCTATTTTACCATAAACACCTTCGGGATCATTTTTTTAGTGATATTAAGAAATGAGCCGTTTTCGTTATCTTAATGTCTGCTCAACAACTATTAAATGGCAAAGGAGGAATATTTCCAAAATTTCATAGATCAATACATCATATCCCAACCAGAAATATTGACTCAGTTCTTCCAGCCTTTGCTCACCGCACGTTTTGTAACCATAGAGTGGTATCCCCCCTGCTTCTCCATAAGACTTCTGTGATCTCCCGACTCTGCTATCTGACCGTCTTTTACCACCATTATCCTGTCAGCGTGAGCGATAGTGTTAAGTCTATGTGCGATAACAAGGAGCGTTTTTCCCCTGCAAAGCTCAGATATGGCCTGCTGGATATAGCTTTCATTGTCAGCGTCCACACTTGCAGTGGCTTCGTCAAGAATGACGATAGGAGAATCTTTAAGTATGCACCTTGCAATAGATAGTCTCTGTGCCTGACCGCCCGAGAGTGACGCTCCTCCCTCACCGATAACCGTATCAAACCCGTCAGGCAGTTCCATGATAAAGTCATAACACCGAGCTTTTTTCGCAGCTTCAATTATCTCCTCACGGCTTGCATCAGGTCTTCCCAGAGCGATATTGTTGTACACCGTGTCCTGAAACAGATACACCCTCTGGAACACCATGCTGATGTTGTCCATAAGAACAGAAAGCGGTATCTTTCGTATATCCGTGCCGCGCAGAAGTATCTCTCCCGACTGAATATCCCAGAAGCGGGCGAAAAGGCTTGCAATTGTGGATTTACCGCCGCCTGACGGTCCCACAAGAGCAGTCATTGTCCCCTTCTCAGCACTGAATGAAACGTCCTTCAGAACGTCTTTTTTGTCGTAGGCAAAGGTGACGTTCCTGTATTCTATCTCAGGGGAATCATTCTCCGCAAGAGTCTGAGTACCGCTGTCGTCAAGCTCCTTTTCTGCGAAAAGAGCCTCTATCCTGTCCATGCAGGCATTCATGACCGTCAGTCTTGTTCCCTGATCGTAGAATGTGCGGATAGGAACGAACATATCAAACAGGAACAGCAGCATTCCGATGAAGTAATTCAGCGGCAGAGTACCGTTTCTGTACATCACCGCCGACACAGCCAGCACCGCCGCAGTTGCCAGTCCGTAAACTATGTACACAGAGGTTTTCCACGGCATATGGGCTTCCTCAAATCCGAGGTTCACACGGCAGTTTGTGTCAAAGCTATCGGTAAGTTCCTTTGAGCGTTCACCAAGAAGATTGTAGGTCTTGATTATGCCGATACCCTCGGTGAAGTCAAGCACAGCTTTTGTCTGAACCTCCGAGGCTTCCTGACGGGCATCGGAGTGCTTGAGGTCGCTTTTCTGCATTGGTATACCGATAGCGATGATGATACCCGTAAACAGCAGTGAGACCAGTCCCAGCCGCCAGTCAAAAGCGAACATGAAGATTATCATTATAGCTTGCGAGAACAGATAACTCATCATGTCCGCAATTACCATCATGCAGTTTTCCTCAATGAAAACCATGTCTGTTGAAAGCACGGAGCTTATCCTGCCGATGTTGCCCTCTGTGAAAAATCCCATAGGCAGGCGGCGAAGATGTTCGCCCAGCTTCATTCGCATATCCGCAAATATCATATATCCTGCCGCACTTTGCAGACGGTCTGCAAGGTACTGGAAAAGTGCCTGCACGCCAACACTTGCCACCAGTGCGACCGCCGCATAAATGCAGGCTCGCTTTGAAATATTTCCGTCGATGAATGCCGCCGCAATGAAGTACATAACGATTATCGGCACTTTCATCAGCATTCCTTTCAGAAATGAAAGCACAAATGCGCCGTAAATTCTGCCCTTGTATTTTCCCGAAATGCCGAGGATACGCCTAATCATTCCTATCATGCTCTCACCTCATTTCCGATAGTCCAGCTTGCTCTCGCTTCGCTGCTGTTCCACAGCTTTTTGTACTCATCGCAGTTTTCCAGCAGCTTTTCGTGGGTATCTGCAGCGATTATGTTTCCGTCCTTCATCACGCAAATTTTGTCCGCATTCACGACAGTCTGCAAACGGTGAGCGATGACGAGAACAGTTTTTCCCTTTATTATCTCAGCAATTGCCGCATTCATTTTCTCTTCATTTTCGGGATCAATGAAGGCAGTTGCTTCGTCCAGAACTATCACTGGAGCATTTTTCAGTATTGCTCTTGCAAGTGAGATACGCTGACGTTCGCCGCCCGAAAGTTGCTTTCCTCCGTCACCTGCCATAGTGTCTATGCCGTCAGGCAGACGCTCAATAAATGCCCTGCACTGAGCCTTTTCCGCAGCTTCAAGCACCTGTTCACGTGCAGCCTTCGGGTCGCCCATAAGGATATTCTCATACAGCGTGGTGTTGAACAGGAACTGCTCCTGCGAAACGTAGGAAATGCGGTCATTCAGAGCCTCAATGCTCATGTCGGTGATGTCCTGTCCTCCGAGAGTTATCCTGCCACCATTTATGTCGTAGTAATGCACCAACAGCTTTGCAAGTGTGGATTTTCCGCTTCCCGATTCGCCAACAAGCGCTGTAAGTGTCCCCTCTTTTAATTCAAGTGAAACGCCGTGAAGCACCTCCTGTTCCTTGTAAGCAAAATGAACATCTTCATACCTTACGATATTCGAATTACCGATAAATGGATTATCGTTAGTTTTTAAAGGCTCACTGTCCATAGCCTTTTCAATCTCGTCTATCTTGTAGTTGAGCTGCGGAAATTTGCCTGCGAAGTTCAAAGCTTTCAGTATTGGAACTCCAACAGAGAGTGAAAGGCAGAACACCAGCACAAGGTCCGCTAAGGTCGAACTACCATTGATGACCAGCAGTGTTCCCACAGGAAGCATCACAAGTGCCACACAAGGCAGAATAGCGCTGTAAAGAGCCATCCACGGCCAGCATATCTTGTACCATTCAAGAGTGAAGTCACGGTAGCTTTTGATGTCCTTTTCGTACCGCTGATATGACTCGCCGTCACGTCCGAAGACCTTGACTACCTCCATGCCGTTGATGTACTCGATAATGGTTGCGTTCATTTTTGCAGATGCCGCATAATAGTCGTTCATGCGCTCCATGCCTGCCTTGAACATCATGCCCATTGCAAACATTCCGATAGGCAGCGAACAGAGCGAAAGAAGAGCAAGTTTCCAGTCCGCAAAGAACATACAGA
The DNA here is from genome assembly GCA_004556875.1 of Ruminococcus flavefaciens. GTDB lineage: Bacteria > Bacillota > Clostridia > Oscillospirales > Ruminococcaceae > Ruminococcus > Ruminococcus flavefaciens_S. The sequence goes on along the minus strand of SFFP01000177.1, from coordinate 897 downwards.
TAATAGCTATCGCCGCCATTGCAAGGTTTGAAATGCCCTCGGGAATTGCGTGTGCAAGGAGCATTTCCACCTGTTCGATATCATCGGTGAACAGCTTTTTTATCCTGCCGTTTCCCATATCCTGTATCGTTCCGAGCGGCTGACGCTCCAGCTTTTTCTGAAGGAATATGCGGATATTTTTCAGTGTGTTATATGCGGATATGTGGGAGAATTTAAGTCCCAGAACATATAAGATAGCATATGCTAACAAGCATATAAAAATAAAAGCGATATGCCCGATATAATAGCCTGCGGAGAGCTTTTCGCCCTCCAGAAGCGGCTTTATTATGCGGTACACCAGAAAAAAAGGCACCGCTGACGCTATCAGTGCAATAAACATGACCGCCAGCGCTCCGTAGGTGTATTTTATGTATTTGCCCATATAGGGCTTGACTTTCTTAAACATCATCTTCTCCTTTCAGCAGAATGACATCTCTCCAGTTGAAAAATCTGCACATGACACGGCAATGCTCCTCAATTTTTTTCCATGACATCTTATGGATAAAGGGCTCGCACACACAGGTCCAGTACGACGAAATAAGAACGTGAAACTCTTTTCTTGTGACATCAGCCTTTGCAAGTCCGCGCTTTTTCGCCTCGTCGTAGAATTTTTCATAGGCATAGCTCAGCTTTGTCACAAACTCATGATTGAAGTTCTCATACCTTGTGCCTGCGGCTTTATCAATGAGCAGTACGAAAGTTGTCTTATTATCGTAAAGCAGCCTGAACATAGGGATAAACGACTCATACGTCATAGTCCATGACGCTATGATCTCATCATCGCTCAATGCGGAAAAGTCTATATTCGATCTGCTGTCAACGAAATCAGTAAGCTCAAATACTATACCTTCCACAACA
>SFFP01000176.1 GCA_004556875.1 Ruminococcus flavefaciens | reverse complement strand
GAAGTACCTACAAGATGCTATTTCAAAAACCAAACCAAACACACCTGAATGGAATAACGCAAACAAGGTTTACCAAGAAACAAAGAAGCGTCTTGACGATATAAAGAACTCAATGGAAAGTGTTAAGACGCAGACCAACTCTATAATACCAAACATAAAGAACCTTGCAATGCAGTTCGGGTTGGTATTCTCCGTGCAGCAACTCAACCAGTGGGTAAAGCACATGGTAGAAGTTCGCGCTCAGTTTGAGTTGCAGAATATTGCGTTGCGCTCTATCATTCAGAATAAGGAGAAGGCAGACCAAATCTTTGCTGAAGTTCAGCAGCTTGCGTTGAAATCTCCGTTCTCTATCATACAGCTCAACACTTATACAAAGCAGATGGCAGCGTATGGTATTGAGGCAGACAAACTTGTTGGTACAACAAAGCAACTCGCAGACGTTTCCGCAGGTCTGGGAGTTGAGATGGGACGTCTTATTTTGGCCTTTGGCCAGGTGAAAACCGCAAATTATCTGCGAGCAACGGAAGTAAGGCAATTTACTGAAGCAGGACTTAATATCACGCAAGAACTTGCAAACTATTTTACAGAGCTAAACGGTAAGATGGTAACTGCTGGAGAGGTAACAGAAATGATTACCAAACGTATGGTTAGGTTTGAGGATGTTGCGGAAGTCTTCAAACGAGTTACCAGTGCTGGCGGTATGTTCTATGAAATGCAAGAGAAGCAGAGCGAAGGCTTACAGGGTCAGATTCAGCGTATCGGTGACGCATATTCAATCATGCTAAACGATATAGGTAAGTCCAACCAAGGAACAATCGCTGGTGTGTTAGCTACAGTGCGTGAACTCATTCAGAACTGGCGTGTTGTTGCAGAATATATAAAGATGGCTGCTGGTGCATTCTTGCTTTACGAGGCTTACGTACACAGGGCTACTATTATAAAGGTAGTAACGAGCCTTGCGAACGCATGGAATCTTGTAACAAAAGCTATTCAGAGTTCTACGGCTGCTGAATTTATTCATACTGATGCGGTCGGTAAACAAGCCATGATGTTGACTGGCCTTGGAAAGCTATGGAGTGGATTAAAAACAACAGTTAGCGGTCTTGGTATTGCTATCAAGGCTGCTATGAGTGCTACTGTCATTCTTGCTGTAGTACAGGCTGTGTTATCGCTTATCAACTACTTTGTTGAAGCAAAAGCAAAAGCAGACCAACTCGCAGAATCTCTTGACAACATCGACAAAGAGGTAAGCCAAGAGTTCGACAAGTCTGCTGCTTCATACGAACGTCTTGCTCGTGCTATCACAGACAGTTCTAAGACTTTCGATGAAAGAAACGAAGCTATGGCAGAATTGAAGCGTACTTTCAAAGACATTCTGCCAGACGAGTATTTGCAGCTTTCTTACATCGAACAATACGCTGGACACTGGGATGAAGCCGAAAAGTCCATGAAGCAGTATTATGATAGTCTTGCACTCGAAAAGGAGAAAGCGGCTATAAAAGATGCTAATGAGTCTAATTTGAAGGATGCAAGAAAAGATATTGCCGGCACAACAATGAGTGCTTTGGGCAAGGACTTTGGTATCTCTGAGGGTCAGCTTCAGTCTTTTGTTGACGACATCTTAAATCAGATGTTGGACGGAAGTATTACAACAACACAGCAAGCTGTAGATGAATACATACGTCAGATAGAGAACTGGAATAACAAGAGCCTTTCTGAAATGCAAAAAAACACAATCAAAGAGAAACTTAATTTCGATGATAGTGTTTTTTGGAATGGCACTTTGTTTGCAAAGGACATGAGTGATTTGCGCGATATTGCGCAAGACATGGGAGCGGAGTTTGATAAGCTCGCTGACAGACAGAACCACTACGCAACTGCATACGAAAAAGCACAGGCAGAAGCAGATGCTATGATAAAGACTCATGCAGATGGTGTCAAAGACCTTATCGAGCGTACAAAGTCTGGTCTCGACCAGATTAACGCAATCCAGCGTCAGCTTTCACAGGTTGACTTGGAAGAGCAGAACGAAGAGACGCAGGCTCGAAAAATGCAACTCCAAGAACAGCTCAATGAAGCCATACAGCAAGAGAGAGACCTGTACGAAGCTATAGGAATTGAAATGCCTGAAAGCTTTGAACAGGTTGCTGCAACAACTATTGACATAAGGGAAGAGACATCAAGAGTTGCTGCTGAAATTGTAAAGATGTTTGGAGACGGCGTTAACCCTGCTGTTGTTGACCTATACCAAAGCTACCAGCAACTTGAGAGGGTTCAGAGCCAGCTCAACGATGGCACACAGCGTTCACAGGAAGAGGTTACAAGACTGAGAGATATTGAGGCTCGTAGCATCAACGACATCAAATCAAAGTATCGCCAGATGGGTATCGAAGTACAGGGTGACATCAAGGGTATTGCGTCTTCTCAGGACAATATACGCAAGGAAATGATACGTGTATGCAACGCAACTCGTGAATACTTCAAGAAGGGTCTCACAGATAAGCTTTTTGGTTATATTAAAGACCTTGGTATAGCGATTGAAGACTTCCTTTCTGGTCTCGGTATAGAGGTACATTTGATTGACAGAGACAAGCTGAAAGCCGATATGAATGAAAGCATAGGCGACTTAGGCAAGTTGATGGAAGACAATGTGACTTCTAAGGTACAGCCAGCACTCGACGCTAACGAGCAGCTGCTCAAGAGTACGCTCGGAATTAACGATAAGATTATTGACAGCGACAAGCGACTTGTTCTGGAACAAGGACAAACCGTAAAGGACTACGTCAAGAACCTTAAAACGTTGAAGGAAGAGGACGAAGCAGTTATAGATAAGTACGACAAAGCCAAGAACAAAGAAGAATGGCTTCGTCTTAACGATATGACTGAGTCAAAGATACAGGAACTCAGAGAGCGTTCAAAAGCTGCAAAGGAGATAGCAGAAGCCTACGACCCTACCATCTTTGAATCCAAGAAAAAGGGCGGCAGAAAAGGAACTGATAACACCGAAGAGATTGCCAGAAAACGTTTTGAGTTTATCAAGCGTGCCAATACTGAATACGAGAAACTTCTCAAGAACTACGACGCAGAGACGGCGAAGGCAAAAATCCTTGCAGACATGATGGGAGAAGCCAGAGCCTTGGGAGTAGATAAGCAGTTCGCAACAGACCTGTTTACTAAGGCTTCTACGATGGACACCTTGCAATCTGTTTACGATACGTTCTACAGAGGTATCGTTGCAAAGTACCCCAAAATTGCAATGGAGTTCCAAAAGACGTTCAACGGCATTGCCTTAGACATTGACGTTAAACTACGAGAGGAAGACAGAGACGGAATCAAAAAGCAGATGGACGAACTCATGGGCGGATATGAGCTGGCTATCGAGCTTGACAAGTCTGGCGTTGACCGTGATATAGTTTCTAAGATGTTTGGTATTGACACCTTTGATTTGAGTGATGTTACAGAGGGCTTTGAAAAGGCTTGGCTTGATGCTCTTAATGAGAGAGCTAAACGTGCAGCGGATGCTACTGGTGATGAATTTAAGGCTTATAAGAACCTTGAAGAAGCAAAGGCAGCAATGGGAGAAGAGGACGTAAAGCTTTTCGAGAGCCAGCAAAAGAAAATCTCTGATACCTTCGCTAAAGAACTTCGTTCCAGAGAAAAAGAATATGCAAAGTATCTCAAGAAATCTTACTCAGATAGCGTGAATGAGCAGGTAAACGCTTATCGTAAGCTTAGGCAACTACAACTTGACGCAGACTTTAAGCGAAACGCAATCATTGGGAACGATAAGCTTGATGACAAGCAAAAACAAACGGCTCTACAAGAAATCGACGCGCAGAGTTCTCAGATTGCAGCAAAAATGCAAGAGCAACTTCAAGAGAAACTGAATAAAATTCAGTGGGAGGGTTTCAAGGATAGCCCTCTGTTTGAAACAGTGCTTTCTGATATTGAAAATTTGAGTACTGGCACAATCGACATGCTCATAAAAAAGATAGAACAGCTCAAAGAAACATACAAGGGTCTCGACCCAAAGATTGTTAAAGAGTTGACAAAGTACACCGACCAGCTGACCGCAAAAAAATCAAGAACAATCCATTCAAGGAGTGGGGTAACGCCTTGCGTGAAATTCACGCCTTGAAGAAACAGGGTCTTACTCTCGATAAACTCAACAAGA
>SFFP01000175.1 GCA_004556875.1 Ruminococcus flavefaciens | reverse complement strand
AAAGCCGTCACCGTGGATATTCAGTATCGCAAAAAGCTCTCTTTCATAGCAGTAATCCACTACCTTTGCTATTCTTTCAAGCCACTCATCATCTATCTTATATCCATTGTTATCGTCTATTTTGCTCAGATACGCAATGGGTATCCTTATCGTATTGAAGCCTGCATCTGCTACTGCATCCACCATTTCCTGAGAGGTTTCAGGATTACCCCATATAGTTTCACTTGGAGTTCCTCCCGAATTTGCTTCGAGAGTATTTCCGTAATTCCAGCCGACACCCATTTTCTCTGCGATATCAGCCGACGAAGCTGTAAATATTTTTTTGTCTTTTGTATCCATTGTCGGTATCTCCTTTCGCAGAATATTCCTATACCATTATAATTATATCATACACTCTCGCGCTTTTTCAACCAACAGTAGAAACAAGAGATTATATGCAACAAAAAGGCGTTTTTTCTGACCATGTATTGACACGGTTTATCAAAACAAGTAAAATATAAGTAAGGATATTATTGTACTCTTTTTGGAAGGAGCAAGGTAATTTTATGATGTATTATATGCCAACAAAAGTCATTGCCGAAAATGACTGTGTCATATCTCACAGCAGTGACTTAGCCGCACTGGGAAGTCACGCATTTATCGTTACAGGTCACAGCTCGTCAAAGAAAAACGGCTCGCTGGACGATGTGAAAAACGCCCTTGAAAGCCGCGGCGTGAAGTATACCATATTTGATGAGGTTGAGGAAAATCCCTCTGTTGAAACTATCATGAAAGCCCGTGATACTGGTATAGACTGCGGCGCTGACTTTGTTATCGGAGTAGGCGGCGGTTCCCCCCTTGACGCTTCAAAGGCTATAGCTGTTATGATGAAAAACCACAAAAGCTCATGGGAGCATTTGTTTGACAGCTCGGCTTCTGACGAACATCTTCCCATTGCCGCTGTGCCTACTACCTGCGGAACAGGCTCTGAAGTCACAGGTATCTCGGTCATAACGCGCCATGACCTTAAAACCAAAGTTTCTATGGCACATAAGGTTTTCCCGAATATCGCTCTGTGTGACGGAAAATATCTTATAAGTGCCCCTAAGCGCATAATCGCAAATACTGCCGTTGACGCGCTGGGACATATGATAGAGAGCTATATAAACGCTTCTGCTTCGACTTTCAGCCGTATGTGCGCTGATACAGGCATGAAGCTTTGGAAAAGCTGTAAGGATCTCCTTATTGGAAACTCTCCTCTCTCCGCAGAAACTGCAAATGACCTGCTTACCGCCTCTACTCTTGGCGGAATGGCTATCGCACAAACAGGCACTTCCCTGCCACACGGTCTCAGCTATACCCTTACCTATGAGGGCGGTATACCTCATGGTGCGGCTGTGGGACTTTTTCAAAGCGGCTACCTGAGAAATGCCGACAGCGCTGACCGTCAGCACATTCTCTCACTGACAGGCTTTGCAGATACAGATGAGATAGCAAAGTTTATTGCGGATATAAGTCCTGTAAACGTACCTGCTGAGCTTCTTGAAAAAGCGGCTGTAAATCTTCTCAACAATCCGAAAAAACTGGCAAGCTGTCCGTACAGAGCCGATGCTGACGTGCTCCGCGATATAACAGGAGGTGTCATATGTTCTGGCTGATACTTTTCGGAACGCTTTTATTGATGACCCTCGGCGGCACGATATATCTTATCACTCGTTTTCACAAATTCAGCTTTATGCAGAAGCTTGCTGAAAAACACAAGGTGCTGTCATGGCTTCTCTGCCTTGTACCGCTTGGCGGCATATGCTGTTTCGCTCTGATAAACGTCTATTCAATTATCATTGTCGTACTTCATCTCATATTCTTCTGGATAATTGCCGATATTATCGGTGCTATAGTCCGAAAAATCGCAAAAAAAGAACGTCACTTCTACATCGAAGGCTTTCTTACTATCATCGCTGTGGCTGTATATCTCACATTCGGCTGGTTCAATGCCCATAATGTCCGCAGAACGGCTTACACAGTCCATACGGACAAGCCTTTGAGCGGCGGAAGTCTGAGAATTGTCGGCATTGCTGACTCTCATCTCGGCATTACCCTTGACGGTGACAGCTTCACAAAAGAAATGGAGCGCGTTCAGAACGAAAACCCTGACGTTGTGGTAGTTGCAGGCGATTTCGTTGACGACGATTCCTGCCGCAAAGATATGATTCAGTCCTGCAAGGCTCTCGGAGAACTGAAAACAAAATACGGCGTTTACTTTATCTTCGGAAACCACGATAAGGGTTATTTCGAGGGACACCGCGACTTCACGGAAGCTGAACTCCGCGATGAACTTATTAAAAACAACGTTATCATTCTTGAGGACGAAGCCGCAGAGGTAAGCGGCGATTTCCGCATTATCGGCAGACAGGATAAGAGCAATGAGGAACGTAAAGATATCTCAGTTATCACAAAAGACCTCGATACCTCAAAATTTGAGCTTATCCTCGACCACCAGCCTAACGACTATGACAACGAAGCCGCTGTCGGCGCTGACCTTGTTTTCTCGGGGCATACTCACGGCGGTCATATCTGACCTGCAGGATATATAGGTGTTCTCATAGGCGCAAATGACCGCGCTTACGGTACGGAAAAAAGAGAAAATACAGAATTTATCGTTACATCAGGTATCTCAGGCTGGGCAATACCATTCAAGACAGGAACTTTTTCGGAATATGTAGTTATTGATGTCACAAACTAAAGGGGGTATCTTTGTGAACAATATAGCTGTTGCAAACGAAACTTTGAAAATAATGGAAAACGGTTTCTATGAAGTAAACGGAAAGCGCACAGAGCTTATGGGGGATTACCGAAAGGCTGAGGTAATATCACCCGAAAAGGGCGCTGAGCTTATCAAAACACTGGTCATAAGCGGTGATGCTATGTGTGATATCACTGTCACCACTGAGGACTCTTTCTCTGCCGCTGAAAGATTTGAACGTCCGTTTGTAATGAACTTCGCAAATGCCCATAATGCTGGCGGTGGCTTTAGATTAGGCGCAAATGCACAGGAAGAAGCTCTTTGCAGATGCAGTACCCTTTATGCTTCTATCACGTCTGATGAGGCTAAGGAGATGTACAGATACAACAATACTCATATAAGCGCAGTCGAGTCTGACTATATGATATATTCTCCCGATGTATGCGTTTTCAGAGACCATTCCTGCCAGCTTACAGAAAAGCCTTTCATGGCTTCTGTAATCACTGTCCCTGCCCCTAACAGACGCGGTGCGGCGGTATTTGCTTCAAGCAAAAAAATTGCCGAAGCTATGACAGGACGCATAAGGATACTTCTTGCAGCTGCCGCAAAACACGGTCACAGGAATATTATCCTCGGCGCATGGGGCTGCGGAGCTTTCGGCAATAAGCCTGATGACGTTTCGGGTTATTTCAGAAAAGTCCTCATAGATGAGGGTTACGGAAAGCTTTTTGACAATGTCTGCTTTGCAGTCTACGGCAAAGAGGACGGACGAAATATCCTCGCATTCAGAAAAACATTTTCATAAAAATCATATTACAAAAATGTCCCGAGGCAGTTCAATTCTGCTTCGGGACATAGCTTTTTATTCTATTGTAAGCTTTACGGGACAATGGTCACTGCCCATGATATCAGTAAGTATCTCGGAGTCCTTAACGCGCTCCATAAATCTGTCAGACACCACGAAATAGTCTATACGCCAGCCTGCGTTCTTTTCACGCGCCTTGAAACGATATGACCACCACGAATATGTAACCGTATCGGGATAGAGCTTTCTGAATGTATCGGTAAAGCCTGCAGCAAGAAGCTCTGTGAACTTTCCGCGCTCCTCGTCCGAAAAGCCTGCGTTTCCGCGGTTTGTTTTAGGATTTTTAAGGTCTATCTCATTATGTGCTACGTTGAGGTCGCCGCAGTACACAACAGGCTTTTTCTTGTCAAGGTCTGAGAGATACGCTCTCATGTCGTCCTCAAACTCCATACGGTAGTCGATACGCTTCAAGCCGTCCTGTGCGTTAGGTACATAACAGCAAACAAAGTAAAAATCCTCATATTCGCAGGTGATTACTCTGCCCTCGTCAAGATGATTGCCGTTTATGCCGTAGGTCACGTTTATAGGCTCGGTCTTGCTGAATACAGCAGTTCCCGAATAGCCTTTCTTTACAGCGCTGTGAAAATATATGTGATAGCCTTCTGGCTTGAAGTCTGCCTGATCGGGCTGCATTTTTGTTTCCTGCAGGCAGAA
>SFFP01000174.1 GCA_004556875.1 Ruminococcus flavefaciens | reverse complement strand
ACTGTACTTCATAGTCGTTTTCCCTTTCCGGTTTTATTATTTTTATTCTACCAGATTTTTGGGTGTTTGTCGACTGCTCTTTCAGTATAACACTTCAGGTCAAGACTATCGAGTTTTACATCAAGCCGGAGGATAAGGCAGTTTACTACGTTATCAACGGCGATTTCTCCGATAAGATCGAGCTTTGATCTGACGGTATTGTAACGGGTGTGACTCGCTCAGGGTTGCTCCCGTTTTTTTGTATAGTGGATTGAAATGCAGGGCTGATTGTGGTATAATTGGTAGTGTAAACAATATTCGCTACTATACGAAGTCAGGAAGTGGTATTTAATTGAACGAAACAGAACTCTATAAAGAACTCGGAATACTAACAAAGGACAAGGAACGCTGGGAAGAAAGCATACCCTATGTTGCATCTCTGCTTTCCCATGAGTCCGTGAAAATACAGGCTAAGGCACTTTGGCTGATCGGTGAAATGGGGCTTGCTTATCCGCAGTCGGTAAAAGCTGATGCTCCTGTTATTGCTTCATTCTTGGACAGCAAGGTATCGCTCCTGCGTGAACGTGCGGTCAATGCCCTCGGCAGGATCGGACGGGGCGATTATCATGTGATCGAACACTATTGGTCGAGCCTGTTCCGCTTCGCCAATGATGAAGATGCAAAGGTCAGACTGAGCTTTATTTGGGCTTCTGAGAATATCGCCACGAATACGCCTGACATCTATGAAAGTTATATGCCTGTATTTGCGAGACTTCTGCACGATACGGACGATAAGGTAAGAATGGAAGCCCCTGAGATATTCCGTGTTCTCGGCAAACGGAGATCGGAGTTTGTTCAGCCGTACCTTGAAACGCTGCAACACATATCTGAAAGCGATGACAACCGTGTTGTGAGGATTCATTGCTTGGGTGCTATAAAGGCGGCTACATCGAAATAGGTGATTATATGAAAGACTACATTCTATTACTACCCATACTCTTTATTTTTCATGATATGGAGGAAATAATCGGGTTTGGTTACTTTTTCAGAAATAACAAACAACTTTTTGAGCGCTTTCCTAAGATAACTGCGGCATACAAAGATTTCTCGACTGAAGAATTTGCTTTGGCTGTGTATGAGGAGTTTATTCCGTTCTTTGGTATTAGCTTATTGGCGTTTTTCTTTCCGTGTAAAGTGCTGAACGCACTGTGGCTTGGTCTTATGATCTCTTTGACGGCACATTTCCTTGTACATATCGGACAGAGCATTTATATCAGAAAGTATATCCCTTCACTGATAACAAGCCTTATCTGCTTACCATCGAGTGTAATAATCATTATTAAATCACTGAGTATCATCAACATTGACTTGGTGACTGTCATTCTGATACCTGTTGCGATTTTCGGAATGATTATAAATCTAAAGTTTGCCCATAGTCTCATGCATAAATACGGTAAAAAACTGAGCGGCAAGAAATAGAATTATGATATAGGGGGACCGCCATGTGTACTTGGTTCTATGCAGAAAAATCTACGCTGTCACCGATCATCACCAAGGCACAGCAGTTACCGCTTGCGGATACGATCAGGAACACTATGTCAAGTTCGGCTGAAATGTCGGGCAATATCCGTCCGACCGATATGGCAGCGGTGTTTGCTCCGAACAAACAAGGGAATATGGCGGTGTTCCCGATGATATGGGGCTTCACGGTCGAACGATCATCAAAACCGCTTATCAACTGCCGTATTGAAACAGCGGACCAGAAGCCCGTATGGAAAGACTCTTGGTTTAGGCGGAGATGCGTGATACCAGCATCGTGGTACTACGAATGGGGCATACCGCCCTCTGAGGTCGGCTATCATAACGCAAATGAACAGCGGAACATCAAAAAAGAAAAGTATGCGATACAGCCGGAAGGGGCTGAGATCACATACCTTGCAGGATTGTACCGCTTTGAGGAGCATAGAGGTGTTCAGATACCGATGTTCGCTGTCATAACAAGAGAATCGGTCGAACCTGTAAGCTCTATCCATGACCGAATGCCCCTTATCCTCGGCAAAGACAGCTTGCGTGAGTGGGTGCGTCCTGACGGCGATCCCAGCAGGATAGCGAAAAAGGCTCTGACGAATATGGTCATGGAGAAAGCGATAGACTATCCTGAGCCGAAGCCGGGGTTTATGCAGATATAGGAGATAACGATTATGGAAATAATGATAAAGCCACTTACTCCTGAACTGATAAATGACTATTTCGATTTCTTTGATCATCGTGCGTTTCCAGATGATTCACCATTTTATCCCTGTTATTGCAATGCGTACAATATGAGCCTGCTTCAGATTAAAGAGCAACTATTTGCCAGATTGCAAAAATACGGCGGCGGTGCAGATGTATGGAAAAGAGTTCTCCGTGAATCTGCTTGGAACATGGTGAACAGTGGAAAAATCAAAGGATACTTAGCATATCATGACGGTATATCTATCGGTTGGTGCAATGCGAACGACAGGTTGAATTATTATCGTGTCGGTGAGTTTAATATGGACGATATTCCGGAAGATAAACCGCCGCTTGATTGTCCCGACAAGGGGGATGTCAAGTCGATCGTATGCTTTGAAATATCGCCTGATTATCGTGGAATGGGTATCGCAGGAAGAATACTTGAACGTATATGCGAAGATGCAGCAGAAGAAGGATACGCATTTGTCGAAGCATACCCGATGGATCATGTCAATGACAATTCATTAGCTTTTACCGGGCCGCTGCGTTTATATGAGAAGTTTGGCTTCCGAGAATATAAACGCATAGGATCGACAATTGTTGTAAGAAAAGATTTGAGGCAACTTTGATTCTGGATTCAAAGTTTCCCATAACAAAAGGGCGGTGAAACATGAACAAGGTATATGTAGCGATAGACCTCAAATCGTTCTATGCATCATGCGAGTGCGTAGAGCTTGGGCTTGATCCGCTGAACACAAATCTTGTGGTAGCAGATCAGAGCCGTACCGAAAAGACGATATGCCTTGCCGTTTCGCCGTCACTCAAAAGCTACGGGATTTCGGGCAGAGCAAGGCTGTTTGAGGTCGTACAGCGTGTGAAAGAGGTCAATGAGCAGCGGCAGCGGAAAGCTCCCCAAAGACAGCTCACGGACAAGAGCTACGTCTACTCGGAGCTAATTTCAAATCCGTCCCTCGCCGTGGACTATGTGGTAGCAACTCCGCAGATGGCGCACTACATGAAAGTGAGCGCTCAGATCTACGGCATTTACCTGAAATACGTTGCTCCCGAAGATATTTTCGCCTACTCGGTGGACGAGGTTTTCATTGATGCTACGGGCTATCTCAGCACCTATCACACGGATGGTCACGGTTTTGCCCGTATGCTGATACAAGATGTGCTTGACACAACGGGTATCACGGCTACGGCAGGAGTCGGCACGAATATGTTTCTGTGCAAGGTCGCTATGGATATTGTGGCGAAGCATATTCCTGCGGACAAGGACGGAGTGCGTATCGCAGAGCTTGACGAGCAGACTTTCAAGGATAAATGGTGGTCGCATACTCCAATCACGGACTTCTGGAGAGTGGGCGCAGGCACGGCGAAACGCCTTGAAACGCTCCATATCTACACTATGGGCGATATTGCGAGATGGTCGCTTGACCGCTATCATATCGGCAAGCTGTATAAGCTCCTCGGCAAAAATGCGGAGCTGCTGATAGATCATGCGTGGGGCATTGAACCGACTACCATAGCCGATGTGAAAGCCTATAAGCCGTCTAATAACAGTATCACATCGGGGCAGGTGCTTCAAGAGCCTTGCGACTATGAGCGTACACGGCTGATCGTGTGGGAAATGGCGGATATGCTGTCCCTTGACTTGGTGGATAAGGGACTTGTGACTAATCAGATCGTGCTGACGGTCGGCTATGACCGTGAGAGCCTTGCTGACGGTCACTACCGGGGCGAAGTGGTTTCCGACCGCTACGGCAGACAAGTTCCGAAACACGCCCACGGTACGCAGAACCTTGATAAGCACACATCGTCCACAAGAAAAATGGTCGAAGCGACAATGACGCTCTTTGACCGTATCTTCGATAAAACTCTGCTTGCAAGGCGTATCAACCTTGTTGCCTGCAATGTCATCAAGGAAAGTGATGTGCCTGAGAGCGAGAGCTACGAACAGCTTTCCCTGTTCGATACGGAGGAAACGATACAAGACCGTGCAGACGATGAGAAGGCTCTTGAAAAAGAGAGGGCATTGCAGGAAGCGATGCTTACGATCAAACACAAATTCGGAAAGAATGCCGTTCTGAAAGGCACAAACTTCACGGAGGGTGCTACGGCGAAGGAACGTAACCGGCAGATAGGCGGGCATAAGGCTTGAGACAGGAGGATAAGATGAAAAAACTATTCAAAGCGATCAGGAACGGCGATTTTAATGAGGTCAAAGAGATAATAACAAAAAAGCCGGAATTGGTAAATTGCGTGGCAAAACAACCTCCCAAAAAAGACGATGGACAGTCGCCCTTGCAGGTTGCATTAAAAACGGGAAATTTTGAGATTGCCAAATATCTTATTGAAATGGGCGCTGATCTGAATTTCATGGAAGATGAGTCATGCTGTAATGAATGGAGAACACCTGTTATTCATGACGCTATCACAGCGGCTGTCATGTGCAGCAGATGGAATACCAATAGTAAATATATGGGTTTTAAGCTCTTCTCGACCAAAGAAAGAGCTGACGATGCTTTCAATACACTCAGTCTTATGATCAAAAACGGTGCTGATGTTAATGGTATCGATTCTCATGGCAATTCGGGAATATGGAGATTCTGTCTGCAATCAAATCAGGTATTACCAAGTTTTAATTATGTTGACCATGTAGAAAGTGATGATCGCTTATTCACCGATGAACTACATGAAGACTTGCGAAGAATACTTACAGCACTGAAAGAAGCCGGAGCTGATCAGCTTTATGCTGCGCCTAATTTTGGCAAATGCCCACTTGAATTTTATACAGAAGGCTCTCTTTCAATAATACTAAAAGAGGTATTTGGATGATATACGGACAATTCTGATTAGTTAGCAAAGAGGTGAACACGCTATGCCGGATAACTACGATGATATAAAACACCTCACCCGTCCGCAGTATGACGATCTGCACCCCATGTCAATGCACGACAGGGCGGCGCAGTTCTCACCATTTGCCGCACTTGTTGGCTATGACGATGCCGTTGCTGAGACTGCAAGGCTGACCGACAGTAGGCTTGAGCTGACAGAGGACGAAATGTCTGAGCTGAACGCTAATCTGAACCGACTGCTTGACAGCTTGGACGAACAACCGCAGATCAGCGTTACCTACTTCGTCCCCGATGAGAAGAAGTCGGGCGGTAAGTATGTGGAAAAGGTCGGCGTGGTGCGGATCTATGACAGTTACGCACAGGAGCTTGTCTTTATGGACAAGTCCAGGTTAAACATTCAGGATATAATAAGCATAAAGATAAAGGAGAAATGATATGGCATATTTTGAAAACTTAGATATTAAGAAACTACTGGAAGAAGATGAGTATTATTCATTCCCAGCATTTACAGATAAGGATCTCGAAGAAACCGAGATAACGATTGGCTGGAAGCTTCCAAAATCATATATCGCACTTCTGAAGATACAGAACGGCGGTTCAATAAACTACGATGAATTTGACGAATGCTGGCTTTCTGCAATTTACGGTATATCATCTTCAGAGGGCGGTCTCACTGATATGTTTGACAACTGGATCAATGAATGGGAGTATCCGAATATAGGAATTCCGTTCGGAGAAACTCAGTCAGCAGGACATGATATGTATTTTATGGACTTTTCGGTAGTTGATGAAAACGGAGAACCTCGTATAGTACATATAGATAACGAAGCAGATAATGCTATCGATGTTGTGGCTGATAACTTAGAGGATTTCCTTACCAAGATATATAATCATGAAGACGTATGATTATTTAATACTGATAATCTAATAATTATAGCTTAAACGGAGGCTTTCGAGCCTCCTTTTTTTATTCTCAAAGAAAATTTTTCGGAAATCCTCCAAAAAAAGGATGGAAAAATCTGCGATTTTCACTTATTTATCACCTTATCATCATATTGAATGTCGCATTCGTATACAAAGTCAATAACAGGAATCAAATGAATATCCTATTTCTCAAAGTGTTATACAAAAATGAACCCTCCTTTTTTTGAACTGTTTTCACATAGGATTCTATGGTAATATATAGACACAGTCAAGGGAACGATACCCAAGGCTGAATAAAATATTCAAACGGAGGTATGGAAGGAGATTATGGCAGCACAATCAAATTTAAAAAAGGATGTATTGGTACTTAACATGGAACAACAGCTGGAGGAAGTGGCCGGCGAAATGTTCGGCAAAAAATTGGCAGAACTGACAGATCA
>SFFP01000173.1 GCA_004556875.1 Ruminococcus flavefaciens | reverse complement strand
ATTCCTCTATATCTTCACGGCTTCCGCAGCTTCTGAGTTTATTGTAAACAATGGCGTAAACGTATTTCAGATACTCGTCAAACAGTGCAGTCTGTGCTCTGTCGGGAGATTTTTCATACATTTTTCTGTACTCACTGTCAGTCATAAGCCACCCTCTTTTCTGTATTTATTACAGCTTATCGCTGTTGTCAAGCGCTTTCATAATACATACTTGCAAAAAAACATCAAAGTGTAACACATCTTCAAAAATTTTTTTCACATAAAAAACAGTCCGCAAAAATGCAGACTGCTCAGGAACTATTTTTCTTCAAGGAAGCGCAGTGCTTTCCTGTATTTTTCCAGTCTTTCAAAGTCTTTTTCAGTGGGGACGGGAATACGCGAGATGTCCATATTATGCCTGATATCAGCCATTTTGACATTTCTTGCACACTCGTCGTTCTTGACGGCTTCAAGATACTTCTCATATGATGTTCCCTCTGTTTTGGTGAGAAGCCTTACAGAATTGACTATCCGCGGATCAAATCCCATTTCAAGCAGGTCGTCAAAAGTAGTTTCCGTATCCTCGCACACATCGTGGAGATATGCGGCTATCTTGTATTCGGTATTTTCTACTGCCGCGGCAACAGCTTTCGGGTGCAGAAAATATGGTGCACCGCCCTTGTCAATCTGTCCGCTGTGTTTTTCCTCTGCCACCTTTTCTGCAAGTTCAAGAAGTTCATCGTACTTTTTACGCTGTTCATAAAGCATACTCAGAGCTTCTTCTTCGGATATCTCAACAGCATTTTCCTCAATATCGGTATCATGCCATTTTTCTTCGCCAAAGCAGTATTTCTGATACTCATTTTCCGATGACTGCCTTATGATATCTTCACAGCCGAATTTGTCGGTCATTATGTAATACATTACACACCACCTCCGCTATTAAGATTATAACATATAATTATGAAAATAACAACAGACGCGGAGAAATATATGCCGATGTTGCTCATTATGAAAATTTATGCTAAAATAGTGTTGCACTTTTGATATCTGCACTGAGTATATATTATGAAAGCGGAAATGCGCATAACTACTTTTACTATATAAAGGAGGTATCCCATATGACAGACAAGGAATAAGGAGGATATCGAGGAATGTGTCAGCGACGTTTTTGCGGACGTATTCGAGTACATATCCGCTGAAAACGGTCACGACGGCAATATAAAGGGATTTATCGGAACTGTTGCGCAGAGAAAGGCTGTAAATATGTTCCACAGTCTCACAGCAAAAAGCGGAAGAACGGTTTCTATCGAAGAGGGCGGTGCTGACAATATCACCGATTATACTGATATTGCTGACAATGCGGAAAGAGCAGAACTTCGCAGAATTCTCCTGCGGCTTGTGGAAGAGCTTGGTGAACCTGACTCAACTATGATAATACAGAAATACTACTACGGTATGACTTCAAAGGAGATAGCCGAAACGGTCTCGCTTGAACCTTCTGCTGTCAGAATGAGATGCTCCCGCGCTATAAGACGGCTTAAAGACAAGCTTGCCGAACTTGATATATACTTAAAGGAGGCAGAATGATGAAAGACAATAACAAAGAATTGGATTTCGGTATAATGGAAAATGCCGATATCAGCGAATTAGAGTCTCTTTCCGAAAAGGTCGCTCCCACAGGAAGTGTCGAAAAGAAAAAGATACTGGAAATGAGCAGAAGAAAGTACGATATAAAGATGTCACAGGATACTGCATCAGATGAGGATACAGTAAGCGGTTCAGAGCCTTATCGTCCGCGGACAATGTGGAAGATACTTGCTTCCGCCGCCGCTTGTATCGCAATTATCGGCGGTATCGCAGGCGGTGCTTCACTCATAAAAAGCACAAAAACGAGCCTGATGCGGTATTTTCACCGTCACCGACAACCGCTGTCGAAGCGACTTCACCGATGACCGATGCGGAGATCATCACACAGCATGAGGTATTCTTCCGCAGGGGTGACAGTGAAAACGGAGAGATAATACTCACAGGTGAAAATATCGCAGGCGCTGTGGTAAACTACCTGCCTGTAGACGTTGAAGCTACAGAAATGGTATACGCGGTAAAATGTACTCTTGACAGCGAGGGAACAGAATTATTCGCAAAAGCTACAGAAGAGCTTGCAGGCACTGATACTCCCATATCCATATGGGTAGACGGAGAATGTGTTTATTCTCCTATAGTAACCTCCGCGATATCAAATGGTGAGTTGCTTATACAAGGAAACTTTGATGCTGAAACTGCCCAGGCTCTTGCCGAAAAGCTCTCAAACGGAAACGGCGGCTATGGACTTACCTCAGACGGTATCAAATACGGAAATGACCATGCCGAGCTTATAACTCAGTGCATGGACGAATTCATCGACAATGCCGATGACAGTATCACCGACGCTTATTACTGCGAATATGATATCAACGGCGACGATATCCCTGAACTGTTCATACAGTATTACACTAATGATCCCGAATACTCAGGCAGTATTTGCCAGCTTTATTCATTGCAGGGTGAAAGCTATCAAAAACTTGATATCAGTTCCAGAAATATCCAGGTACACCACAATAATAAGGACGGTATTATCATCACACAGTCTCTTGAAGACTGCGACAAAAATCTGATCTATCAGTTGAATAACGACGGCAGCATAACTCTTCTGTATGATTTCAGGATCGCCGTTGAAAACCAGACTGTAATTCACACCATCAATGGCGAAAAATACACTGCAGAAGATTGGGACAAAAAGCTGACAGAAATCACGACTGATGATGTTGAATGGCTCGATGAGCTTACAAAGGACTTCTATCATCATAACTAAATAAAATGAAAACAGACTCCCATAAGGAGTCTGTTTTTCGGTATTCTCAGTTTACCTTTTTGATATATATATCGACAGCACTTAATGCTCCGGTGTCATTCTCATATCTGAATAGTCCCACCATATCAATTACATCACCTGCTTTAAGGTCATATATCTCTTCGGGTTGCATTCCGTCTGTAATCGACGCATACAAGTACCATTCACGTCCGTCCTCAAATTTTTTGTCAAAGCCGTCTGCTTCCTTTATTTCCATAGACGATACTTTTATTTTATAGATAGTATCCTCGTCAAATCCCTCACCCGATATCAGCAGAGACGGGTCAGCAATTATATCCCTGTAGTCCAGAGAAGGTATACTGTCATTATACTTCAGCTTCCTTAGGACTTCATTTTTGTTGTATTTATCAGTCCTTTGGTCTTCAGGCTCAGGAGCTCCCCTGTACGGCTCTGTATATGGCTCGATGTAATTTCCGTTCTCGTCCGTCTCGATAGTCCTCTGCTCAGCTTCAAAACAGCCGTTGAGGTAATAGTAGATATCATTGTTCTTGTCGTAGGCAAAGCTTGCCTTATAGAATATGATATCATCGACCCTGAATACGCCTCTCAGGTCGTAATCGCCGTGAATAAAGCTTATCCTGTAGCCGTTGCTGAGAGTTACGGTATCGTAGTCTGCGGCAACGACTCTTGTTGACAGCGCTATCATGAAAAACTGCTTCATACTGTCAACTGACTGTGTGGTGACAGGCGGCTCTGTAACAACAGCCTGTGCAGTAGTTTCAGCGGCGGCTGTTGTAGTTGAAGCAGTTGTTGTTTCTGTAGTTTCGGTTTCAGTCGTTGTCTCTGATGTAGTACGTGCTGTAGTCGTTACAGCGGCAGTAGAAGAAGCTGCCTTTGTAGTTGTTGTTTGTGTGGTTATCTGAGTAGTTGTAGGCTCGCTGCCGAACCAGCTGCTGCTGACCTTCTGCGGTATGGACTTTATTAAATTGCTGATATCGTCATTCTGCATCGCCACAACAAAAAGCACCGCCGCTGCACCCGATGCAGCAATTATATTTCGTCTTTTTATTGCAGAACGGCGCTTCTGCTCAGCCATACGCTCTTCAGCTTTGCGAAAGACGCTCTCACTTACCTGAATATAGTCCTTCATAGACAAAGCCCTCCTTTTCAAGCTGAGACCTCATAGCCTTTTTACCGCGGCAAACGAGGTTTTCCACCTGTTTCTTTGTCTTTTTCATTACCTCTGCGGCTTCCTTGATACTCAATCCCTCAATATAAACAAGATGCAATGCCTGTCCATAATCCGTATTCACACTGCTCAGTGCTTTGTAAAGAGCAATATTTTCCTCGCGCTGAATATATGTCTTTTCGAGATTTTCCTCATCCGAAACATCATAAAGCTCATCAATAGGAAGTTCATAGCTCTTTGAGCGTTTTTTTATGTAGTCATAGGTGATATTTCTGCCGATAGCATAAAGCCATGTCTTGAATGTACTTTTTCCCGAATACTTTGGCTTTTTCATAACAAGCTCGACGAAGGTCTCCTCCATAAGCTCCTCCGCTTCGCAGATATTCCTCACCATGCTGTTGATATAAAGTGAAAGACCGTCCTTGTATTCGCGGATTATCTCAGTCATTCCGTCATTGTCGCCATTGATAAATCTGTCATAGTTTCGCGCACCGCTGTCGCTTCTGACCCTGTCCGAGACAGTGGCTTCAAAAAGCTTTTCCAGAACGCTGAGACAGCCATTCTGTGCGATAATATCGTTTATCAGCAGGAATACACCGTGCCGCGCATCAGTTCTTTTTCCGAATAAACTGATACCGTCTTCTTTGCGGCAAGCCTGCTTATCGAGCAATATTTCCACATTCTCGCCTCCAATACATATTATATACCATTAATAATTAGTCTCTTTTTCCCGAAAATACACTCACTTCGGAAATATATTTTTACTATTTAACAAATTTCTCTTTTGTACACATTTTATTATAATACTTTGTTAAATTAGTGTCAAGCCGTGATTTTCAGTTTTGAAGAGTCTATCACGGTATATAGGCATTTACACCGCAAAAAAATTTTTTTTGAAAAAAGGTGAGTGTTTTTTTATTTTTTTGAGACAAATAAATGTGACGAAATGAAAAACAGTTTCGTATATTTATTTAGAAACAGTTTTTCGGCAATTATGAGAGGACGCTCTCTTAATTCATGTATATCAAAGGCGGAAATGATCATTACTGCAATATCCCAATCAATTCAATTCATGAGGAGGTATTTAGAATGAACATCAAAAAACACATCGCCGCTGTACTTTCATGTGCAGTTGCTATTACACCACAGCTCTCTTCTCTCACAGCTGATGCTGCTGTTTCAGAACCATCAATAAAAGTAGCTATCGGTATCGATCCTCCGTCACCCGATGCAGAAGCACCTGTATCAAGCGGTATCGTTCTCCCGAGAGTCCAGCTCGAATACAAGGGTGCAGAGGTAGTCGATGCTTCATATGAGGTCATCACTCTTGACGATGGTAAAA
>SFFP01000172.1 GCA_004556875.1 Ruminococcus flavefaciens | reverse complement strand
ACCCTTCTCGCCCTTTTCAACAAGGACCTCAGCAAGTCCAGCCTCTTCTGAGAGGTCGATGAACAGCTTCAGATGCTCGTTGAGGAGATTGGCTGCCTGTGATAAAGCTTCCTTTGCTGAGATAGTACCGTCGGTCCATACCTCCATTGTAAGCTTATCATAGTCTGTGACCTGACCGAGTCGTGTATCCTCTACGGTATAATTAACCTTAAGAACAGGAGTATAGATGCTGTCTACAGCTATCACATCAACAGGGAGGTTGATCTGCTTTTTGTTTCTTTCTGCTGAAACATAGCCTCTTCCTCTGTCGATTGTGATCTCCATATAGAGCTTAGCGTCCTTGCCAAGTGTTGCAATGTGCATACCGGGATCAAGGATGTTGACCTCTGAATCGGTCTTGATATCACCTGCTGTGATCTCACATTCGCCCTCTGCTTCTATATATACTGTCTTTGGGCCTTCTCCGTAGAGTTTAGCCGTCAGTCCTTTAATACTGAGGATTATTTCCGTAACGTCTTCTTTTACGCCCGGAATAGTTGACAACTCATGGTGAACTGTACCATCCTTGCCCGAAAGCTTTACAGATGTTACAGCCACACCAGGAAGTGAGGAGAGCAGCACACGTCTGAGGCTGTTTCCAAGTGTAATACCGTATCCACGCTCCAGCGGTGCTAAAACGAATTTGCCGTATTTGCCGTCACTTTTAAGCTCGACAATATCAATATCAGGCTTATTAATTTTTTCCAGCATAAAAACCCTCCTATTTCGCGATTAATGTTGTTTTTTATCACTGAATCTTCAAGCAGATCCGTATTCGGATTACTTGGAGTACAGCTCGACGATGAGGTGAGTAGCTACCTCGTAGTCAATATCCTCAGCTGAGGGGAGACGGTTTACTGTAGCAGAGAAATCATCCTTGTTAACTGTGAGCCAAACAGGAACGAGTCTGTCCTTTGTTTCCTCTACTGTAGCCTTGAACTTTTCAGAAGTTCTGTCCTTCTCCTTGAGGGCGATAACGTCGCCAACCTTAACTCTATAGGAAGGAATGTTTACCTTCTTGCCGTTTACTGTATAGTGGCTGTGTACAACGAGCTGTCTTGCTTCTCTTCTTGTGAGAGCGAGGCCCATTCTGTAGATCACGCTGTCAAGTCTGGATTCGAGAACTGTGATAAGGTTATCACCGGCTTTACCTTCCATCTTTTCAGCGATTGAGAAGTAGTTTCTGAACTGCTTCTCGAGCACGCCATAGATAAACTTCAGCTTCTGCTTTTCCTTGAGCTGAAGTCCGTATTCAGAGATCTTCTTTCTGTTGTTAGCGTTCTTAAAACGGATCGACTCCTTCTTTGAAACGCCCATTACAGCTGGGCTGATGCCCAGATATCTGCACTTTTTAAGAATTGGTTCTTTCTGTACTGCCATATTAATACACCTCCAATTTTATCAGACACGACGTCTCTTAGGCGGACGGCAGCCATTGTGCGGGATAGGTGTTACGTCCTTGATCATTCTTACCTCAAGGCCTACTGTCTGAAGTGCTCTGATAGCTGCTTCACGACCTGCACCAGGTCCCTTTACGTATACTTCTACATTCTTGAGGCCGTGCTCCATAGCAGCCTTTGCTGCTGTCTCAGCAGCTGTCTGTGCTGCGAAAGGAGTAGACTTCTTTGAGCCTCTGAAACCAAGCTCGCCTGCGCTTGCCCAAGAAATTGCGTTTCCGGCTGTATCTGTAATAGTTACGATCGTGTTATTGAAAGTGGACTGGATATGAACAGCGCCGCTTTCGATATTCTTACGTTCTCTACGTCTTCTGATAGTAGTAACTTTTTTACCCTTCTGCTGTGCCAAAGTTCATAACCTCCTTACTTCTTCTTGTTTGCGATAGTCTTTACAGGACCCTTACGAGTTCTTGCGTTTGTCTTTGTTCTCTGTCCTCTTACAGGAAGACCCTTACGATGACGAACGCCTCTGTAGCAGCCTATTTCAACAAGTCTCTTGATGTTAAGAGCAACTTCACGGCGGAGGTCACCCTCTACTGTGTAATGCTCGTCTATATAGTCACGAAGCTTAGCTACATCCTCTTCTGCGAGGTCCTTAACTCTTACGTCAGGATCTACGCCTGTGTTAGCGAGGATATCTGTTGCAGTCTGACGACCGATTCCGTAGATATAAGTGAGACCGATTTCGATTCTCTTATTCTTTGGAAGGTCAACACCGGCTATTCTTGCCATATTATAATTGCACCTCCATTAATGCGCTCGGGTCATCAACCCTGACGCTGCTTATGCTTTGGGTTTTCGCAGATCACCATGATTCTGCCTTTACGTTTGATAACCTTGCACTTTTCGCAAATAGGTTTTACTGAAGGTCTGACTTTCATTGAAAATACCTCCTTTAGCGGATAACGGATATTTTTGATATCCTGTATTCTTACTTAACGCGCCAGGTAATACGACCCTTTGAAAGATCATAGGGTGACATTTCAAGCTTTACCTTGTCGCCTGGAACTATTCTGATATAATTCATTCTGAGCTTACCTGAAACGTGAGATAACACCTCATGTCCGTTCTCAAGCTGAACCTTGAACATTGCATTCGGCAGCGCGTCTGTTACAACGCCCTCAACCTCGATTACATCTTCTTTTGACACTTGCATAACCTCCTTTACTCAGCCTCACTGAATTGCTTCAGCGTGTTTCTGAGTTTTTTATCAGTTATATCGTTTAGATCGATCATACTGTCTGTAATGCGGATATGTTTTATATTCTTTCGCTTTGGCTTGTCGAGCTTTCTGCTCTTGCCGTCTGCTATAAAGCAATACTTTTCATCAAAACCGACAACTGCGAAATATCCTCCGCCGTCACGGCCTGCCTCCGCTCTTACAACAGAGCCTTTCAGCAGCTTCACTATTGTTCCCTCCGTCAGGGCTGTGTCAGAATGACGGGACCGTCAGGAGTTATTGCGATCATATGCTCAAAGTGAGCTGAAAGTGAACCACTTTTTGTAACGACTGTCCAGTTATCTTTCATGACCTTGACGTCGTCGCCCTTGACGTTTATCATGGGCTCTATGCAGATAGTCATTCCTGCTACCAATCTTGGTCCGTGACCTGCACGTCCCCAATTCGGTACTTCAGGTGATTCGTGAACCTCTCTGCCGATTCCGTGGCCGCAGTAATTTCTTACGATTCCGTAGCCTCGTGAAGCACAATACTCTTCTACAGCATGAGAAATATCTCCGACCCTTGCGCCAACCTGAGCCTGAGCGATGCCTTCAAAAAGACTCGCCTCTGTAACCTCAAGCAATGCTTTAGCTTCATCAGAAATTTTACCCACAGGGAAGGTCCAGCAGCTGTCTCCATTGAAGCCCTTGTACGCTGCTCCGGTGTCGATGCTTACTATATCTCCTTCTTTTAATCTGTGGCTTGCCTTTGGAATACCGTGGATTATCTCCTCATTTACTGAGATACAAGCGTTTCCAGGAAATCCATAAAGGCCTTTAAAGCAGGATCTGCTGTTGTGGCGGGCATAATACTCACCGACCAGCTTATCAACATCAAGTGTTGACATTCCCGGCTTTAATCTTTCGCCCGCATACCATATTGCGCCGCAGGTAATCTTACCTGCTTCACGCATTATGGCTAACTCGGACTTTGATTTAATAGTTATGCTCATTACTTCTCTACTCCTACTGCCTGCAGAGTGAGCTTAGAAGTATCAGCAACCTCTTCCTGACCAATTACAGTAACAAGTTTGCCCTGCTTCTCGTAATAGTCCTTGAGAGGAGCTGTCTTTTCGTGATAAGTTGCAAGTCTGTCGAGAACGACTTCCGGCTGATCGTCCTTACGAACGATAGTCTTGTCGCCGCACTTATCGCAAACACCCTCGACCTTTGTAGGCTTATACTCGATATGGTAAGAAGCTCCGCAGCCTTGGCAGACTCTTCTGCCTGAAACTCTCTGTTTGATAGTCTCATCTGGAACGTGGATCTCGATTACCTTATCAATCTGGATGTTCATTTTGTCAAGAGCTTCTGCCTGAGGTACCGTTCTTGGGAAGCCATCGAGGATGAAACCGTTCTTGCAGTCGTCCTCAGCTATTCTCTCCTTGAGGATACCGATAACGATATCATCTGAAACGAGAGCGCCGGCATCCATTGCAGCCTTAGCCTTAAGGCCGTACTCTGTGCCGTTCTTAGCAGCCTCACGAAGAATATTACCTGTTGATATCTGAGGAATATTCAGAGCATCGGAAACTACCTCAGCCTGAGTACCCTTG
>SFFP01000171.1 GCA_004556875.1 Ruminococcus flavefaciens | reverse complement strand
CACTATCTCCTGCTGAAACAACACCGAACAAAAATCTATCCTCACCAATCAATACTTTAAAACGATTAGGGTTATATATTACTTGAGAAAGTTTATTATTAAAATACTCTTTCTCTTTTTCTGTATAATTCATACTTTTCCTCCAATACTGTTTTAAACATTTTATCACATATAGATGTCTTTTTCCACCTCCGTGGTATGTAAAAGACGGCATCAGCTCTACGCCAATGCCGCCGTTCTTGGTTATAAAATTCCTGCCTTTTTGAGATACCCAACGCTGTCATAGCACCCTCTGAAATAGATTGCTTCCTGCTGCATATCGCTGAGCCTGTTCCGAAGCTCCAGAATTTCAATCAGAGCTTTACATTCCTGCTCGGATAAATCGCTCGGCTTTTCCGTATCCAAAACTGCCATCACTTTGGGATACTCCTTGTAGAGTTCCTCTATCCTTTCCTCTATGGAACGGTATTCTGGATTTTCTTTGGGCAGCTTTGCGATAACGGAGCTTAGATATTCAGCAAAGATGTTGCTATGCACATCAACAAAGGTTTCAAATCTGAAATTATCAAGCACACCTTTCACCTCCGACATTTACTAATCTACACCTATTATACTTCCCAGAAATCAGCAATACAAATATGCAAACCGCATTATCTCTCCCGACTTGCACATTTTCTTTCGGGCTGTTCTTCTGCCTGCTCTGGCTCGGTATCCATAACGGAAGTATCTTTTTCATTCAGATTCAGCTCAATGTTAAGAGCATTCAGCCGTTCCGTTTTTTCTTTCAGCTCATCTTCAAAGGCAAAAGGCTTCTTGATTTCCTCCTTTGCGGTTTCAAGCTGTGCGATAGTTTCTTCCTTTTTGGTCTTGACTGCTTCCAGTCTGACGAGGAGCTTTGACAGCTCGTTTTCAATTCGGGTCAGATTTCCGAGGGCATCAGCACCTAAATCAACCTTATGCTTTGCTTTTCCGCAAAGGTTCATACAGTAATGGGCGTTGACCGTATCATAATAAATCTCCATTCGGAAACCTCGGTAGCTGCCAATTTCGGTAGGTGCGGACATCGGATACTCTTTACAGATTGCAAGGAGCATCTCGCCTGCGTCTGCCTTTTCGGTGTAGGTCACGCCTTTTAGGGTCATCGGGCAGAACTTATCCTCGCCCTGCGGCTTGTGCTGCTCGGCAAGAGCTGCATCATTTTCATAGCCTGCAATGCGTTCCTCATACTCCTTAATGGTCTGGGGATAGTATTTCAGCACCCTGTCCTCAAGGTCGTAATGCTCGGAAAGATAACTCTGCTTTAACACTCGGAGCTTGGAAACCTGTATATCCAAATCCATCTTTTCCTTAAAACGGGCATCGCCTGTGGCAAGCATTTTAACCTCCGCAAAGGACAGGGCAACCTCGTCCACATCTTCGGCAGAGCGTACAGGGCTTTTGCTCGTCATTATCTGGCTGATAAATTTCTGCTTGCTTTCCACCAACTGATAGAGATAAGCATCAAAAGTCTGCTCGGTCACATAGCGGTAAACCTCCACCTCTGGAAACATATTACCCTGCCTTTCGATACGCCCCTGCCTTTGTTCAAGGTCGGAAGGACGCCACGGACAGTCAAGGTTATGGATTGCTATGAGCCTGTCCTATAGTGATAGGTAATCCTTTGATGTTATCTCCAGATTTTCCCCCACTTCACACCGGACGTGAGAGTTTCCCCTCATCCGGCGTTCCATCATCAGTAACTTCTACTTTTTAACATCGTAACTTACAGTTCCTTATCAAGTGCTTTTACGTCTATTTCCTCTAATCCTGCATTTTTTCTTATGGTATTTACTTTCCGTCTTTGATTACTTTCCAGTTTGTATTTGTTTAGAATACGCTTGATTTCTTTGCTGTCCTGACTTTTTATCAGCCTTTCCATCTCTTTATGCACAATAATCAGATTATTATATTTATCATCACCGCCACAAGATTTTGGTATTTTACGGACACACCGCATATTTTCCAAAGTTAGAGGCAGCTTGCAAATTGCACATTTTCCTCTTTGTGCCACAAACAGCGAAACGCAGTTATCATTAAATTCTACAGTTTCATTACTGATAGGGGTTCTCATAAGTTCATGCACCCTCTCTATATCTACAGTTTCTAATTGTTTGTGTATTTCTTTTCTTCCCTCAGCTGTATATTTATTTACTACAGCCTTTTTGTGGAGAGGAACACGATGTTGCACATATCCTATTGGGACTAATGGCACACCGTTTATAAATCGCAGTTCTTTACTTTTTCCATATCTTTCTGAAAGATATGGTGTTAATGCTTCGTTAGTTCTGCGTTTCACTCTTGTATTTAATCTGATTTTTATGCTTGTCTTGATTTCATAGGCTAAAGTCTGTATATCTGGATTTACGCACGTTGCCATGCTGTAATAATTCTGTATTCCCATGACAAAGCTATTATAATCCCGAATTGCATACTCACCGGCTCTGCTTCCATTCGTTTTCTGTATTGCTATGATTCTCTCTTTTGCGTTGGTTTTTATTTTCTTCAAAGCCTTTTCTGAGATATGTGATTTTACTACATACTTATCGACTGGCGGTTTACATTTTGTGTCTTTGCCTTTCTTATGCACTTTTATCCTGAATCCTAAAAATTCCGAATAACTGTGTTTTAGATTGACAATTTTTGATTTTTCTGGACTAATATCCAGTCCTAACCTTGTTTTGAGCCATTGTTTTGTGGCTTCAAACATTACAACCGCATCTTTGTGTTTCCTGCAAAAGATTTTAAAATCATCAGCGTACCTTACGATGAAGCACTCTTTTAATGTGCTGTTCCGCAAAGCCCTGTACTTCTTTGACTTTGATTGAGTTCCATTCGCCTTTATTGCTTCTTTATAGACGTGTCTTGTAGGCATAAATTCCCACTGGCTGGCAATCCACCAGTCAAGTTCATTCAACACCACATTCGATAACAATGGTGAGATAATCGACCCTTGAGCTGTGCCTTTCTCTGGAAAACCGATTTCTGCAATTTCTCCTTTTAACATGGCTGAAATAATACTAATGAGCTTTTTATCCTGTATTCCTATCGTCCACAACTGTTTTAATAGTTTTCCGTGGCTGACATTATCGAAAAATCCTTTAATGTCAATATCCACCACGATATACAGTTTGTTGCTCTGTATAAGTTTCTCTGCCTGTGCAAGTGCATTTTCCACACCTCTATTTGGGCGGAATCCATTGCTTCTATCGTGAAATTTTGCTTCACATATCGGCTCTAACACTTGCAGAATACATTGCTGTATCAGCCTGTCTTCAATCGAAGCAATCCCAAGTGGTCTTTTCTTTCCATTACCTTTGTCAATCTCCACTCGTCTGATGGCTTTCGGCGTGTACCATTCCAGTTTGTTACGGACAAGTTCGATGACCTCTTTTTCAGTCATTTTTGCTAAATGCTCTATCGTTTTTCCGTCAACCCCCGGTGTGGTACTTCCATCATTCTTTTTCATGTTTCGATAGGCGAGTTTGATATTTTCTTCCATCAAAATCAATTCCATCAGGTTTTTAAATTTTCTGTTTTCTAAACTTTTCTGGTATAGTTCGTCAAATATCTCCTGCAATCCATAATACTCAATGTTTCTTAGAGTCTGACGTTTCAGCACTTTCTTCGGCACTGCCAAAGTCGGCTGTCCGCCTTTCTTAGTCTTACTCGAACCTTTGATTCATTACGAATTAAATTTCGATTCTTACTGATTGACTGGAGCCTATCCCTCCACGGCTTATTATCACCGCTTCATTGGTACTGTGGCTCCACTTTCAGTCAGATAAAAGCAGGTTATACTAATGTCAATCGCTTTCCCTGCTAACACTTCATTGCGTGTAAACACTCCGTGTTCTGACCTTCCCTTGTTCCGATATTCCTATCTGTTCATGCCACCCTTAGGTGCAGCCTATAAGCCTGTATGCTTGCCAGTGCCTGTAACACTGTAAGGTATTTCATAACGTCCATTTTTACTTTACCTCACATACCCCGTAGATTTACGGTTATGACATTTCTGCCATATCACGCTTTAGACTCGTACACTCGGCTGTTCGTCTGCTGTTTTACCAGCTATCCTCACCATAGGCAGTTTATAGACCTCCGGCATATAGGACACACCATCCACCTCTGGACAGCTTTCGACAACTTAATGTTTCGGTGTCTCTCTTCAACGAGCTTCGCACATACAGCGTTTTACACCGCCTTTGCACGTCGTAGTATCAAGGGGAGCGTTTCAGGGCGTTACCCCATCATTCCACTCCTCGGATTATCAGTTAGCTGAATGGATTCAGCCGTCGATTTTAGTTCTAATACAGGTTTTATCCCACATTAGAGTTTGTACGACAACAAGTCGCACGCACATTCGTACCTGCTCCCATCTTCGGAGTAGAGCCGAACAGCACACGGACTTCTCCGCTTCTGACCTTGCCGAACAACTCTTTTTTCTGTGCATCGGTGGTCGCTTCGTGGATAAAGCGTATCTGCTCCGCAGGGATACCACGGGCTATCAGCTTCTCCCTCATATCGTCATAAACATTGAAAGTACCATCATTTTTCGGGGTGGACAGGTCGCAGAACACAAGCTGTGTCGCTTTGGTATCGGCGTGTTCCTCCCAGATACGGTACACATTATCCACGCAGGCATTGACTTTACTTTCTGGGTCGTCTGGCAGCATCGGGTCAATCATTCTCTGGTCAAGAGCCAGTTTCCGCCCGTCATTGGTTATCTTGAGCATATTGTCGATGTTCGGCTCGACAAGCCTTGCCCTGACTTTCTCAGCCCGCTTCGCAAGGGAAGCTACCATTTCGGTCTGTATCTCGCTCGGCTTGGTCTTAATATTGTGGTAATTGACCTTTGGCACGGGGAGCTTTAGCATATCGGCGGTCTGAATATCCGCCACCTCACGGAACATCTGCATCAGTTCTGGCAGGTTATAGAATTTGGCAAACCTCGTCTTGGCTCGGTAATTCGTGCCTTCGGGTGCTAATTCCAGAGCTGTAACCGTTTCTCCAAAGGTAGAAGCCCAACTGTCAAAATGCTGCAAACCGTTCTGTGCAAGAGTGTCATACTGCAAGTACCTCTGAACGGAGTACAGCTCAACCATTGAATTGCTGACAGGCGTACCCGTTGCGAAAACCGTGCCACGGTTGCCCGTGATTTCGTCCAGATAGCGGCATTTCATAAAGAGGTCGCTTGATTTCTGTGCTTCGGTCTGGGCGATACCGCCCACATTCCGCATCTTGGTGTAGAGGTACAAATTCTTATAAAAATGGCTCTCATCAATGAAAAGCCTGTCAACGCCGAGCTGTTCAAAGTCGATAACCGTATCCTTACGCTTGGTGTCGTTAAGCTTTTCGAGCTTCGTCTTGATTGCCTTTCGGGTTTTCATTAACTGTTTGACCGTGAACTGCTCGCCTTTTGAAGCCTGCACATCGTCAATGCCACGCTCAATATCATCAAGCTGCTTTTCCAACTGCTCCCTCTGGCGTTCTATGCTCATCGGGATTTTTTCAAACTGCGAATGCCCGATAATGACTGCGTCATAGTCGCCCGTGGCAATCCTGCCACAGAACTTCTTGCGGTTTCCCGTTTCAAAATCCTGCTTTGTTGTAACAAGGATATTTGCACTCGGATAGAGCCGCAGATACTCGGAAGCCCACTGACCGACAAGATGATTCGGCACAACAAACATTGACTTTTGGCATAAGCCGAGCCGTTTGCTTTCCTGTGCGGCGGCTACCATTTCAAAAGTTTTTCCTGCTCCCACCTTATGGGCAAGGAGCGTATTGCCGCCATAAAGGATATGGGCGATAGCGTTGACTTGATGGGGTCTTAGTGTGATTTCTGGACTGATACCTCCAAAAGTGATATGGCTTCCGTCATACTCACGGGGTCGCACAGAGTTAAAAGTGTCGTTGTAATAACGGACAAGGCGGTTTCGCCGTTCTGGGTCTTTCCATATCCAATCCTGAAACGCCTGCTTGATGACTTCCTGCTTCGCCTGTGCCGCCGTAGTTTCCTTTGCATTGAACACCGCTTTTTTATTGCCGTGTTCGTCATACACATAATCAAAGATACGGGTGTCACGCAGGTTTAAGGTGTCCTCAATAATACGATAGGCGGAAGCCCTTTTCGTACCATAGGTGCTGTCCGCCTTTACATTCCCCATATCGGAACTTTTATTCTCTATGAACCAGTCTCCGTTTATCGGGGTGTATCGTACCTTTAATCTGCCTGCGGCATAGCTTGACGGAGTTAAAAGCTCCATCACAAACCGCTGTATATCTTCCTGCGGTATCCAAGTCGCACCCAGACGGACAGAGATTTCCGCCGCCGAGAGGTCTTTGGGAATGACCTTTTTCAAAGCTTCCACATTAACTGCAAGCTCTGGGTCATTCTTCGCAGCAAGCTCCGCAACCG